>NZ_JBFAAX010001397.1:0-1187 GCF_040639995.1 Actinosynnema sp. NPDC023658
ACCTGGAGGTGGGCCTGCCGGTCGCCGCACGCGCGCCGCGGGCCGCCGCCATCCCCGGCATGGTGTCCAACATCGTGCCGCTGCGACTGCGTCCCCGGTCCGAGCAGAGCATCGGTGAGTACCTGCGGGAGACGGCGCGGGCGTTGCGCGGCGCCGTGCGCCACCAGCGGTACCGCTACGAGGACCTCCGCCGCGACCAGGGCCTGCTCGCCGGCGGCGCGCGGCTCGTCGGGCCGCACGTGAACATCGTGGTGCTGGACCAGGTGCTGGACTTCGCCGGCGCGGTCGGCCACGTGGCGAACCTGGCCGGCGGTCCGGTGGACGACGTGTCGTTGGTGGTCGACGGTCGGGCGGGCGGCCTGGACCTGTGCTTCGACCTCAACCCCGACCTCTACACCGCCGAAGCCGCCGCGGACGTGGTCTCGCGGTTCGGCACGCTGCTCGGTCAGGTGCTGGCCGCCGGCGCCGACGCGCCGTTGGGGCACCTGGAGCTGGTGACCGACGACGAGCGCGCGCTCGTGGCGTCGTGGAACGACAACACGGTCGAGGTGGTCGGGACGACCGTGCCCGCGCTGTTCGAGGCGCAGGTGGAGCGGACGCCCGACGCGGTGGCGGTGGTGTTCGGGGACGAGGTGCTCACCTACCGCGAGCTCAACTCCCGCGCGAACCGGCTGGCCCGGCTGCTGGTGGCGCACGGCGTGGGCCCGGAGCGGTTCACGGCGCTGGCGGTGCCGCGGTCGGCGACGATGATCACGGCGTTGCTGGCGGTGCTCAAGGCCGGCGGCGCCTACCTGCCCGTGGACCCCGCGCACCCGGCGGACCGCATCGCGCAGATCCTGGGCGACGCGGCACCCGCGTTGATCCTCACCACGTCCGACGCGGGCGTGGCCCTGCCGGCCGGGCTGCCCGTGCTGGTGCTGGACGAGCTCCCGGCGGCGGTCCGCACCGGCCAGGCCGTCGCTGAGCTGGACGACGCCGACCTGGACGACGCCGACCGGCTGTCGCCGTTGCTGTCGGACCACGCGGCGTACGTCATCCACACGTCCGGGTCGACCGGCCGCCCCAAGGGCGTCATGATCGGCCACGGCGCGCTGGGCAACTTCCTGCTCTCGATGCGCGACCGCCCCGGCCTGGCGCCCGGCGCGGCCGTGCTCGCGCTGACCACGGTGTAGTTCGACATATCCGCC
>NZ_JBFAAX010001398.1:0-1184 GCF_040639995.1 Actinosynnema sp. NPDC023658
CCTCGAACCGGATCTCTCTCGCTCGGTCTCAGGAAGTCGCGGGCACGGCCTCGTGGGCCGTCGTCTCCTTCCTGCTCCCGAGGCCGGTGGCGATGACCACCAGCGCCAGGGCGGCGCCGACCACCGGCAGCACCCACGCGGAGTGGAAGCCCTCCAGCAGGCTCTCCTCGCTGTCGGAGGCGGCCACGCTGAGGGAGGTCGCCACGGCCAGGCCGAGCGCGGCGCCGAACTGGAACGAGGTGTTCCAGATGCCGCCCGCGAGGCCCTGCTCCTCGTCCGCGATGCCCTCGACCGCGACGATCGTCAGCGGCCCGTAGACCAGGGTGAACGCCAGGCCCAGCAGCAGCATGGTCGGGAACATCGCGGTCCAGTAGTTCGCGTCGGCCGGGGTGCCGAGGAACAGGGCGTAGGCCACCAGGGCCAGGACCATGCCCACGAACATGACCTTCATGTTGCCGAACTTGTCGACCAGCTTCGGCGTCAGCGTCGGCGCGAGCACCGAGTCGATGCCGATCACCAGCAGCGCGACGCCCGTCTGGATCGCCGTCCAGCCGCGCAGGTCCTGCAGGTAGAGGACGGTGATGAACTGGAAGCCGAAGAACGACCCGGCGAACAGCACGGTCGCGATGTTGGCCCGCACGAGGCTGGCGTTGCGCAGGATGCCGAGCCGGACGAGCGGGGAGGCGGACTTCAGCTCGGTCAGCACGAACGCGCCGAGCAGGACGACGCCCAGCAGGCCGGTCAGCAGGGTCGAGGTGAGCGAGACCTCGGGCGCCTGCACGACGGTCCACACCAGGGCGCTGGCGCCACCGGTCAGGGTGACGGCGCCGATGATGTCGAACTTCTGGCCGCTGCGGTCGGTCACCGGGTCGTCCTCGATGAGCTTGACCGCGAGCACGAAGATCAGGGCCGCCAGGATGACCGGCGCGAAGAACACCCAGCGCCAGCCGAGCGCGGTCAGCAGGCCGCCGACGACGAGGCCGAGGGAGAAGCCGCCCGCCGCGGTGCCCGCGTACCAGAGCAGCGCGCGGTTGCGCTTGGGGCCTTCCTCGAAGTTGGTGGTGATCAGCGAGAGGCCGGCCGGCGTCATGAACGCCGCCGCGAGACCGGTGATGAACCGGGACGCGATGAGCATCCAGCCGTCGACCGCGAAGCCGCCGAGGCCGGAGAACAGCACGAACACG
>NZ_JBFAAX010001399.1:0-1183 GCF_040639995.1 Actinosynnema sp. NPDC023658
GGTGAGCACTTCGAGGGTCGTACCGACCAGGACGATCAGGAACAGCACCCGCAAGGGGGTGATCACCAGGACGTTGACCAGCCGCGCCGAGGAGCCTGCCGGCCAACGACGCGCACGATCGCGGTCATGTCACTCCTCAAGCAGCTCGGGTGTATCGGTCAAGAACCATCTTGCCCCACCCGCTCCCCCTGCCCGCCACCTGCACCGATGATCGTCGTGCCGACTCCGCGCACCCCGGGCCCGATCAAGTCGATTGCGGTTCGCCGCGCTCGTGCCGCACGATCCACGCACAGCCGGACGAGCGAAGGACAGCACATGGTCGAGCACACCTACCGGGTCATGGTGCGCAGCAGGTTCACCGACCTCGACGACGCCGGGCGCGACCGGCTGCTGGCCGAGGTCGAGCGGCACGGGGTGCTCACCAACGGCTTCTCCGAACAGGGGGCGCTGTCCTACGACAGGTCGCTCGACTTCTTCAGCTTCCGCGTGCAGCTGCGCGCCGAGGTGGAGACGACGGACCGGGCCGTGTGCGACCGCGCGCTGGCGCTGGCGTCCCGTGCGATCGAGGAGTTCGGCGTGGACTTCCGCGACATGCGGGCCTCCGCCACCGACGTGGACCTGATCAAGATCCGCCGACCCCGGTAGCTCGACGGCGTCGGATCACCCGCGACCGGTCGTGGGCCGAGCCCGGTCCGTGCCGCTCGCAGCACGCGGCCGGCAGCCCCGCGTGGTCACGGCCAGGGACCGGTGTTGCACGGGAAGGTCTCGCCGTCCGTCGCGGACCCGGTGGGGTCGGTGACCGTCGCGGCGACGGCGACGACCTCGCCGGGCGTGCACAGGCCCAGGACGAACCCCATGCCGTCCCAGGCGGGCACGGGGACGCCGTTGCGGGTCCACGTGACGGTCATCGGGGAACCGCCGCCGCGGTCGGTGAAGCAGGAGAACTGACTGCCCCGCGACTGGCAGACGACGTCGAGGGTGGGCGCGGCCACCGCGGACGGCGCGGCGGCGACCAGGGCGAGGGCGCCTGCCACCACCGCGAGCACTGGAGCCCTCACCGGCACCTCCGGGGATCTCCGGGAATCGGCCGACCACACGGTAACCGACCGGGAGCGGGAGGTGGGCGTTCCGACGTGATCCCGGAACCCGCCGGTTCGGGGACGGCGACCGGTCGTGCGAAGGC
>NZ_JBFAAX010001400.1:0-1178 GCF_040639995.1 Actinosynnema sp. NPDC023658
CGGCCCCCCGCGAAAGTCTCGGGGGCCGTGCGGGCCCGCGCCGGGCGGGGGGCCCTCCCCCCGGGTCAGCGCGCTCGACCTAGCCCCCGCGGGCCGGCCGGGCGCGGCCCCCCCCCCCCCGCCCGCCGCTCTTCCCCCTGCCCGCGCGGCCCGGTGCCGACCCACCGGGTGCGGGTGAACCCCCCGAACCGGAGCTGTGGGGTTGACCGACCTGGACGTGAGCCTCGAACACCGGTCCGCGCGCGAGGTGCTGGAGTGGAGCCGTGCCGGCCTCGACCCGGCGCTGCGGGCGGCGGTGGACCGCTTGCCGGACTCGATGCGCGCGATAGCGGGCTACCACTTCGGCTGGTGGGACGAGCGCGGGACGCCGACGGGTGCGGACGCGGGCAAGGCGATCAGGCCGGCGCTGGTGCTGCTGGGCGCGCAGGCCGTGGGCGGCGCCGTGAACACCGCGCTGCCGGCCGCGGTGGCGGTGGAGCTGGTGCACAACTTCTCCCTGCTGCACGACGACGTGATGGACGGCGACACGACCCGGCGGCACCGGGCGACGGCGTGGCACGTGTTCGGCGTGAACCCGGCGATCCTGGCCGGTGACGCGCTGCTCACGCTGGCGGTGGACGTGCTGGCGGGCAGCGGTCACCCGCAGGCGCAGCAGGCGATCCGGGTGCTGTCGACGGCGGTGCAGCGGCTGCTGGAGGGGCAGAGCGCCGACCTGGCGTTCGAGGAGCGCGCCGACGTGCGGGTGGCGGAGTGCGTGCGGATGGCCGAGGGCAAGACCGGTGCGCTGCTGGGCGGGTCGTGCGCGTTGGGCGCGTTGTTCGGCGGCGGGCGGCCGGACCAGGTGGAGCAGCTGCGGTCGTTCGGCGAGCGGGTCGGGTTGGCGTTCCAGTTCGTCGACGACCTGCTCGGGATCTGGGGCGACCCGGCGGTGACCGGCAAGCCGGTCTACTCCGACCTGCGGAACCGCAAGAAGTCGCTGCCGGTGGTGGCGGCGCTGACGTCGGACACGCCGGCCGGTCGCGAGCTGCACGCGCTGTACCACTCGGACCGGGAGCTCACCCCGACCGAGCTGGCCCGTGCCGCGGAGCTGATCGAGTCCTCCGGCGCGCGGGCGTGGAGCCAGGACCGGGCGGACGACCTGCTGGCCCGCGCCCAGGAGCACCTGCGCGCGGCGGACC
>NZ_JBFAAX010001401.1:0-1178 GCF_040639995.1 Actinosynnema sp. NPDC023658
CGCTGCTGCACGTGCACGTGCGGCCGGGCAGCGGCGCGGTGGCGCAGTACTCGTTCGAGGGCAACGCGAAGGACACCGCCTTCCTCGGTGACCGGGACGGGACCACCGCCGGTGGCATCAGCTACACGCCCGGCGCGGTGGGTTCGGCCATCACGCTGGACGGCACGAGCGGGTACGTGTCCGCGCCCAACGCCGTGCGGACCGACGGCAGCTTCACCGTGTCCGCGTGGGCCAAGGTCACCAGGGCCGAGGGCGCGCAGGCGGTCGTGAGCCAGGACGGCACCACGTTCGCCGGGTTCGACCTGTGGTACCGGCCGGACGACGGCGGTCGCTGGGTGTTCGCCATGGCCAACCCGGACACCACGCAGAGCGGTGCCAACGCGGACCTGGTGTGGTCGTCGACGAACGCCCAGCTCAACACGTGGACGCAGGTGACCGGCGTGTACGACGCGCCCGCGAACCAGCTCCGCCTGTACGTCAACGGCGTGCTGGCGGGCAGCGTCGCCAAGGCCAACGTGCCGCCGAAGAACGCCACCGGGCCGGTCCGCGTCGGTCGCACGATGTGGGACTCTCGCGCCGACGTGGACTACCTGCAGGGCTCGGTCGACGAGGTGAAGATCTACGACCGGGCGTTGAACGACGCGGACATCCGGGCCGCGGTCAGCCGGGACAACGTGCAGCTCGGCTACTGGAAGTTCGACGAGGCCAACGGCACCACCGCCGCGAACGCGGTGCCCGGCGGCAGCATGGGCGTGTTGCAGGGCGGCGCGCACTTCGCCCCGGACGGAGCCGTGGACGGCGCGTTGCGGTTGGACGACGACGCGGACTTCCTGCAGACCGACGGTCCGGTGGTGCGCACCGACCAGAGCTACTCGGTCGCCCTGTGGGCCAAGCTGGACCGCGCGGGGGCCGCGGGCTCGCTGGCGACGGCGGTGGCGCAGTTCGGCAACGTCAACAGCGGCATGCTGATGGGGTACCGGGCGGGCGCCGCGGGTGACAGGTGGGAGTTCTACACGTTCGGCTCGGACGAGGCCACGCACCCCGGTGACGCGGTCGTGAGCAGCAGCGCGCCCGCGAAGGCGGGGGAGTGGACGCACCTGGTCGCCGTGTACGACGCGCCGGCCAAGCAGATGCGGCTGTACGTCAACGGCGTCCTGGCCGGGTCCGCGGCGAAGAAC
>NZ_JBFAAX010001402.1:0-517 GCF_040639995.1 Actinosynnema sp. NPDC023658
CCGACCGGTCGGACCGATCCCGATGCCGCGAGGGGACGCGCGCCGGCACCGTGCCCCGCTCGAACGGCACGGGGACGTGCCGCGTCCGGCCGATCCCCCCTTGGTGAAGGGCACGAGGTGAACCCGACCCCGGTACCGGGCCTGGTCTCGGTCGTCATGCTGGTCCGCAACCGCCTGGAGTACACGCGCAGGGCGCTGGACTCCCTCGCCCGTGCGTCCGGTGACTTCGAGGTCGTCGTGGTGGACAACGGGTCGGACGACGGCACCGCGGAGCACCTGGCCGCCCTGGACCACCCCCGCCCCGTGACGGTCCTCCGCCACGAGGACGACCGGGGCGGCAGCGAACGGCGCAACGTCGGCGCGGCGGCGGCACGCGGCGAGTTCCTGTTCTTCCTGGACAACGACGTGCTCGTGGACGACCCCGACGTGATCGAGGTGCTCGCCGCCGAACTCGCGGCGGACCCCGGCCTGGGCGGTGTGTCGCCGTTGCTGCTGTACCCCGGTGACGTGGAGCTGG
>NZ_JBFAAX010001402.1:527-1177 GCF_040639995.1 Actinosynnema sp. NPDC023658
AGTGCGCGGGCGGCGCGTCGACCGCGGACGGCCGCATCGGCCCCGTCGGGCGCGGCAAGCCCCCGCGCGCCGAGCACCGCGAACACCGCGAGCAGAGCTGGGCGCCCACCGCGGCGCTGATGGTGCGGCACAGCTCGTTCCGGCGGGTGGGCGGGTTCGACGAGTCGTTCGACCCGGTGTCGCTGTGCGAGGACGTCGACCTGTGCTGCCGCCTGCGCGCCGACGGCGAGCGGCTGCGCTACGTCGGGTCGGTGGCGATGCGCCACTTCGAGGGCACCACGTTCAACCACGTCGGCCACGACAAGCTGCCCATCTGGAAGCGGCACATGCGGGTGATCCGCAGCCGGTGGGCCGACGTCTTCGCCGCAGGACCGGCGCACACGGCCGCGGACCTGGAGTGGGTGCCGGTGCGGAAGGACTACGCCGACCTGGACCGGCCGCGGGTGTCGGTGCCCACCGACCCGGCGCCCGACTCGGCCGACCTGAGCTTCTTCGCCAGCGACCGGGTGCTCGCCACGGCCGGACCCGCCGACGTGCGGGTCGTGGTCCTCGGCGCGGGGCCGGTGCCGGTGGCGCCCGGTGTGCGGGTGGTCGGGGTGTCCGATGCCGACGTGGGCGCGTTGCTGCCCGTCGCACGCGCGCACGGTGCG
>NZ_JBFAAX010001403.1:0-1175 GCF_040639995.1 Actinosynnema sp. NPDC023658
TGCCGGTCGAGGTCCGCGCCGGACCTGCTCGCCGCGCGCGTGTTCACCGCGCGCGACCACCGGGTGACCTCGGTGCCGTAGTCGACCTGCTCGGGCGCGTCGGCTACCGCCAGGTCGGTCAGGTCGGCGGACTCCCAGAACTCGTCGCTGTAGACGGTGTCGGCGTAGCGGTCGCCGCGGTCGGGGAAGATGCCGACGACCTTCGTGCCGGGCTCGGCGCGGGAGGCCACGTCGGTGAGCACCCGGTAGACCGAGCCGGACGTGTTGCCGGCGAAGATCTGCTGCTCCGCCGCCAGCGCCCGGGTCGCCGCGAACGCCTCGTGGTCGTTGAGCCAGTGCACCTCGTCGACCAGCGTGCGGTCGAGGTTCTTCGGCAGCAGGCTGTTGCCCAGGCCGCTCTGCAACCGGCGCGGCTCGTCGGGCTGGTCGAACAGGGCGCTGCCGACGCAGTCCACGCCCACCACGTGCAGGTCGGGCAGGCTCTCCCGCAGGGCGCGGGACGTGCCGCACAGCGAACCGCCGCTGCCCACCGAGCCGACCAGCACGTCGATCGGGCCCAGGTCGTCGAGCACCTCGCGGGCGAGTTGGCGGTACGCGCCGGGGTTGTCGGGGTTGCTGTACTGCTGCGGCCAGAACGCGCCGGGCAGGTCGGCCATCAGCTGTTCCAGCCGCTCCAGGCGCGCGCTCTGCCAGCCGTGCGAGGTCATCGCGTCCACGACGTGCACCTGGCAGCCGAGGGCGCGCAGCTTGGCCAGCGTCATCCGGTCGATCCGCGGGTCGGTGACGATGTGCACCGGGTGGCCGAGCGAGGTGCCGACCAGCGCCACGCCGAGCGCCATCGTGCCGGACGAGCTCTCCACGATGTGCGCGCCGTCGACCAGCGCGCCCACCCGCTTGGCTTCGAGGATGATGTTGGCGGCCACGCGGTCCTTCATCCCGAACAGGTTCTGCAGTTCGAGCTTCGCGTAGACCTCGACCCCTTCGGCCGCGGGCACGCGCAGGCGCACCAGCGGCGTGTGGCCGATCGCGTCGGTGATGTCGTCGAAGATCATGGTCGGCTCCCCCGCCACCCGGTGTCCCGCACGCCGTCGAGCCGAGCGCGCCGCGCCGCCCACTCGCCGGCCAGCTCCGCGTGCTCCGCGGCCTGCGCGTCGAGCTCGGCCGCGACCGCGTCC
>NZ_JBFAAX010001404.1:0-1174 GCF_040639995.1 Actinosynnema sp. NPDC023658
CCGCGGGGCTCCCCCCGGTTTTCAGCGGGGAGCGGGGGGGGGGGGGGGGGGGGGTGGTGCGGGCCGCCGGGGTGGTGGGGCGGTGGCTGCCCCGGGTCCCCCCGGCGGCGACGTGGACCACGTCGGTGTGCAGCGGGTCGACGTTGCTGGCGCAGGCGGGCATCCTCGACGGCCGTCCCGCCACGACGCACTGGGCGGTGCGGGACGAGCTGGCCGCCCTCGGCGCGGTGGTGAGCACCGACCGGGTCGTGGTCGACGGGGACGTGGTGACCGGGGCCGGGGTGTCCGCCGGGATCGACATGGCGCTCACCCTCGTCGGCCGCATCTGGGGTGACGACCGGGCCCGCTTCACCCAGCTGTTGATCGAGTACGACCCCGACCCGCCCTACCGGACCGGTTCCCCCGAGGCGGCGCCCGCCGAGCTCGTCGCCTTCGCCCGGGGTGTGTTCGCGGGCCGCTGACACCCGCCACCACCGGCACGACGGGCAGCCGCCGTGCCGGTGGGCGGTCACGACGACCCGCGAACGCACCCAGGGCGGGACGCGGACCTCGGCGCCACCGACACGCGGCGCGTGCCCGTACCGCTGGGCCTCCCGCGTGAACCCGTCGGTCATCTGCGCAACCCCGCTCGCGGTCACCCTCCGGGCTTGTACGGTGACGTGCCGGTCGCACGTCGCACCACTCGTGACCCGTCCGGCCCGGGGAACTCATCGGTCACGTCGGAGAGCGGGGCAGCGTTGGTCGGGGGCACGGGGTTCCGGGCGGTGTTCGGGGTGCCGGAGTTCCGGGTGCTGTGGTCGGCCGCGGTGCTGTCCACGGTCGGTGACCAGCTCGCCCGGGTGGCGCTGTCGGTGCTGGTGTTCCAGCGCACCGGGTCCGCCGCGTGGACGGCGTTGACCTACGCGTTGACCATGCTGCCGGCCCTGGTGTCCGGGGTGCTGCTCACGGGCCTGGCCGACCGGTACCCGCGACGGACCGTGATGGTGGTCGCGGACGGGGTGCGGGCCGTGCTGCTGGCCGTGATGGCGGTGCCGGGCGTGCCGCTGCCCGCGGTGGCCGCGCTGCTGGTGCTGGCGCAGCTCGCGGAGCCGCCGTTCGCCGCCGCCCAGGGCGCGCTGCTGCCGACCGTGCTGGGCGGGAAGTACGAGGCCGGGCAGTCCGTGCACCTGATCAC
>NZ_JBFAAX010001405.1:0-1172 GCF_040639995.1 Actinosynnema sp. NPDC023658
GGTCGGCCCACTGCGCGTCGTCCACGGTGATCAGGAGGGGCCGGGTCGCGGACAGGTCGACGGCCACCCACCACAGCGCGTGCAGCGTGCGGGCCAGTTCCGCTTCGCTCGGGTCGGCGGCCGCGGTGTCGAGCGCCCGCAACGCGTCACCGGACGGTCCGGCCAGGATCCGGTCCCGGATCTCGCCGCGGTAGCGGGACACCGACCGCTCCACCAGCTGCCGGACCACGCCCCACGCCATGGCGCTCTCCAACGCGTCACCGACGGCCTGGATGCGTCCGAACCCGCGTTGCTTGGCCAACGCCCTGGTGTCCTGCACGAGCCGGGTCTTGCCGATGCCCGCACGGCCCTCGATCACCACCACCCGGCCGTCACCGGCCGCCGCCGAGTCGAGCGCGGCCGTGATGCGCGCGAGCTCCCGGTCCCGTTCGAGGGTGCTCATCCGACCAGGCGCGACAGGCGGTCGGGGTCGCGCAGCGGACGGCCGTGGCCGAACAGCACCAGCTTCGGCCGCAGCTCGGCCAACCTGCGCATGGACGCGCGGTTCAGCTCGTCGTCGTAGGTGAGGAACTTCGGCGGCGCGGACGGTCGCAGCACGTTGAAGAACACGTCACCGCAGATCAGCACGCCGTCGTGGTCCCGCCACAGCGCGATGTGCCCCGGCGAGTGGCCGGGCACGTCCAACACGGTGAACCCGGCCACCTCGTCACCCTCCCGCAGCCCGCGGGCCACCGGGTGGGCATCGGGCATCGGCATCCGCGACATCAGCGCGGGCACGAGACCGGGGCCGGTGGCAGGCGTCGCGGTCGCGATCGCCTCGGCGTCCCGCTGCCCCGTCCACAACGGCACGTCGTACCGCTCGCACACGGTGTGGCTGGAGCCGAAGTGGTCGGGGTGCGCGTGGGTCACGACGTGCGCCGCGAGCTTGCGCCCGTCCAACTGCCGGGTGATCCGCTTGCGCGCCGAAGGCGTGCCCGCGTCCACGAGCACGTCCTCCACCAGGTAGGCGTTCACCATGTGAGGAGGACGGCCGAGCAACTGGTGGACTCCGGGAGCCAGTGGGCGCACGCCGGTGATCGTAGCGTCCACGCAGCTCAACGGGAGGAACGACGTGCTTCGGTGCAGGCCGGGCCTCCCGCTGCCCACGCTGCCTCGACCCCCTTCTCCCGGTC
>NZ_JBFAAX010001406.1:0-1172 GCF_040639995.1 Actinosynnema sp. NPDC023658
GGCTCGAAGCCCCGCTCCAGCAGCCCGGCGACCAGCCAGCGGTAGAAGACCAGGCCGCGCTCCTCGACCTGGCCGGAGCCGGACGGCAGGACCCGCGGCCACGACACCGAGAACCGGTAGGCGTCCACGCCGAGCTCGCCCAGCAGCGCCAGGTCCTCCGGCAGCCGGTGGTAGTGGTCGCACGCGACGGCTCCGGTGTCGCCACCCGCGATCGCGCCCGGCACCGCGCCGAACGCGTCCCAGATGGACGGTCCTCTCCCGTCGGCGTCCACGGCCCCTTCGATCTGGTAGGCCGACGTGGCGACGCCCCAGCGGAACCCTTGGGGGAAGTCGGTCATCCTTTGAGCGCTCCTTGCATGATCCCGCCGACGATCTGGCGGCCGAACAGGAGGAACACCGCGAGCACCGGCAGGGTGCCGATCGTCGCCGCGGTGAGCACGAGGGTGTAGTCGGTGGTGTAACCGCTGGCCAGGGTGGACAGCGCGGTCTGCACGGTCGGGTTCTCCGGGGTGAGCGCCACGAGCGGCCAGAAGAAGTCGTTCCACGCCTGCATGAACGTGAACAGGCCGAGCACGGCGGCGGCCGGTCGCGCGGCGGGCAGCACCACGTGCCAGTACAGGCGCAGCGAGCTGCACCCGTCCATGCGGCCCGCTTCCAGCAGCTCGTCGGGCACGGCCCGCTCGAAGTACTGGCGCATGAAGAACACGCCGAACGCGGTGACCAGGCCGGGCACGATGACCGCGTGGATCTCGCCCGCCCAGCCGAAGTCGCTCATCATCATGTACAGCGGGATGACGCCCAGCTCGGTGGGCACCGCCTGGGTGGCGACCACCAGCAGCATGAGCGCCGACCGGCCGCGGAACTTCAGCTTGGCGAAGGCGAACCCGGCCAGGGTGGAGAAGAACACCACCGACACCGTGATCGTCCCGGACACGATCAGCGAGTTCATCATCGCCAGCCCGAAGTCCGACTGGTCGAACACGCGGGAGATGTTGGCGAACAGGTGACCGCCGGGCACCAGCACCGGCGGCACGCTGTCCACCTTGTCCGACGTCTGCGAGGACACCACGAGCGACCAGTACACCGGGAACGCCGACCCGGCGAGCACCGCGATCAGCGCCGCGTAGGTCCACGGTCCGGGCAACCGCAACGACCTGCGCCCGCGGCGGGCG
>NZ_JBFAAX010001407.1:0-1171 GCF_040639995.1 Actinosynnema sp. NPDC023658
GGGTGGTCGCCGCCCTGTGCGTGCCCGCGCTGGTGCTCGTGTCCACGTCCGCGCCCGCCGACGCGGCCGATCGGCGCGAGGTGTCGGTCAGGCGGGAGGCACGGGCGTTGCGGTCACGGCCGGTGCGGCGGGCGCTGGTGCTCGCGGCCCTGGTCAACGGGGCGACGTTCGCGACCTTCGCCTACCTCGCCGTCATCGCCTCCGACGTCGCACGCCTGCCCCAGGGCGCGGTCCCCGTGCTGTTGGCGGCGTTCGGCGCGGGGGCGTTCATCGGCGTCACGGTGGCGGGCCGGTCGGGTTCCGGTGGGCTGCGACGGGGCGTGGTCCTGGCGATGTGCGCCCTGCCGGTCGGGTGGGCGGCGCTGGCCGTGACCGGCGCCCACCCCGTGCCGCTGGTCGCGCTGGCGGTGGTGCAGGGCGGGTTGTCGTTCGGCGTCGGGTCGACCCTGGCCGGCCACGTCATGCGGGCCGCGTCGGACGCCCCCTCGCTGGGCGGGGCGTTCGCGACGGTCGGGTTGAACGTCGGCGCGGTGCTCGGCCCGCTGCCGGCCGGCCTCGCGACCGGGACGACCGGCGACTACAGGGCCGCACCGTGGGTCAGCGCCGTCCTGGCAGCGGCGGCACTCGCCGTCATCGGTGCTCGTAGGCGAGGTTCGTCCCGGTCGTGGCGCGTTCCGCGGTGATCACCGTGTCCCCGACCAGCAACGCGCGGTCGTCCACCAGCGGCGTGCCGTCCTCACCGCGGCTGAGGCGGCAGCTCAGCAGGGCGGGCGAGCCGGGCTCGCGGCGCAGCACGCCGGCCTGCCCGGCCGTCAGCGCGACCGCCTGGATGGTCTCGCTCGCCTGCCGCACGGGGCTGCCCAGCTCTTCGAGCACGCGGTAGAGGGACCGCCGGCGCAGGTCTTCCGCACCGACCCGCGCCCCGACCGCCTCCGGCAGGTACGACGTCTGCAGGAGCAGCGGAACCGGTGCACCGGAGGGCGGTCGGGTGCTGCGCAGCCTCTCGACCGCGAGCACCCGACCACCCTCCGGGACGCCCAACCGCGCGCCCACGTCCCCCGGCGGCACGACGAGCCGCGCGTCCAGCACCTCGGTCTCCAGCTCGATGCCCTGGTCGACCAGGTCCTGCGACAGGCTGCGCAACCCGGTGAGGCCGTAGGCGAACGCGGGC
>NZ_JBFAAX010001408.1:0-1169 GCF_040639995.1 Actinosynnema sp. NPDC023658
CCGGCCGGCCGGGGACGTGACGCCGTACTGAGCGGTGCCCTGCTCGGCGTCGACGCCCCGGCGCTCGAAGCCGGCCTTCTCCAGGACGCGGACCGAGGCGGGGTTCGACAGCTCCACCTCGGCGCGCACCGCGCGGACGCCCGGTGCGGTGAACGCGAACGCCGTCAGGGCACGCGTGGCCTCGGTGGCGTAACCACGCCCCCGCCGCGACGCCACGACGCCGTACCCGATCTCCACCACGCCGTCGGCGGGCGGCCAGAACAACCCGATCGAGCCCACCACCAGGCCGCTCCCCCGCTCGACGAGCAGCCGGTGGTAGCCGTCGAGCCACGCCGGGTGCTCGGTGAGCAGGCCCGCGATGACCTGGTCACCCTCCGCGGGGAAGTCGGCGGCCCAGTGCGGCTGACGGGCACCGTCGCGGACGGCGGACGCCTCCGCCGGGGTCCAGGACCGCAGCACGAGCCGCTCGGTGGTCAACTCGACGCCGACCGGGGAAGAGGCCGGGTGAGAACCGGTCGGGGAAGAAGGGGAAGGCACTCGGGAACTCCTGGTCATGAGGGATGACCCGACCCGCGCGTCAGAGGTGCGCGGACCGGACGAGGGCACGCTGAACACGGCTGGTGACAGCCATACCCATCGACCCCCCTCGGCAGGACCAGGCGACGATCTTCGTCCCCGCCGGCGAACCTAACCGCCCGCGAGCGGACCGGGCAACCGGTTTGCGCCGACCGCTAGTGCGTGGACTGGAACTCCTCGAACAGCTCCGGGATGTAGGCGAACAGCAGGTCCAGGGTGCTGAACACCCCGTTGACCGGGTCGAGCCGCGCGTAGGCGTAGGCCACCTCGCAGCCCTTGCGCGAGGGCGCGGACTCGCGCACGTCGGTGAACCAGTCGAGGAACGGCACCCGCCGCGGGACCAGCGCCGGGTTCAGCAGCGCCCCGTAGACCAGCAGCAGGTCCAGCACGACCGGGCGGTTGCGCAGCGTCCACCGGTAGAACTCGGAGAACAGGAAGAACCGGCGTTCCACCGCCGTGGGCCGCAGCCCGTGCTGCTGCTCGGCCACCGCGACGCCGTGATCGGTCGACGCCTGCTCGGCCTCGCTCCACGCCCGGTCGTGCGTGCCGCGCGCGGTCAGCTCGCCCCGGTGCAGCCTGGTCAGGTAGTCGGC
>NZ_JBFAAX010001409.1:0-1167 GCF_040639995.1 Actinosynnema sp. NPDC023658
AAGTACCGCTACGCGGCGATCGGCAGAGACGCCCAGGGGCAGGCCGTGGTCGGCTCGGTGCACTACCAGTCCACCGCGGATCGCGAGCTGGACAGCCGGGAACTGGTGGAGGGCGCGGCGCTCACCGTGGCGGCGCGGGCGCTGATCGCGGCGGCGGCGGAGCGCGAGGAGTCGCGCGGCTGCCACGTGCGCACGGACTTCACGGAGCGGGACGACCCGGGCTGGCAGCGCAGCCAGGTGGTCCGGCTCAACCCGTCCGGTCAGCCGGTGCTGGCCGATCCGGTGGTGGCGAGGGGAGTGGCGTGATGACCGAAGAGCCCGGCGCGGTGCGGGAGCTCGACCTGGCCGACGCCCGCCGCGTGATCGCGACGGCGTTGGAGGAGGACCTGCGGTACGGCGCGGACGCGACGACCGAGGCGACCGTGCCCGCCGACGCGGTGGCGGTGGCGGAGCTGACGCCCCGCGCGGCCGGCGTGCTCGCGGGCATCCCGGTGGCGCTGGAGGTGTTCCGGCAGGTCACCGACGTGGAGGTGCTGGAGCGGCGGGAGGACGGCGACAAGGCCGTGCCCGGCGAGCCCGCGCTGGTGCTGCGCGGGCCGGTGCGCGGACTGCTCACCGCCGAGCGCACCGCGTTGAACCTGCTGTGCCACCTGTCCGGCGTGGCCACGCTCACCGCGGCGTGGGTCGACGAGGTCGAGGGCACCAAGGCGCGCGTGCGCGACTCCCGCAAGACCCTGCCGGGCCTGCGGCTGCTGGAGAAGTACGCGGTGCGCTGCGGCGGCGGCGTCAACCACCGGCTCGGCCTCGGTGACGCGGTGCTGATCAAGGACAACCACGTGCGGGCCGCGGGGTCGGTGTCGGCGGCGCTGGCCGCCGTGCGCGCCCACGCCCCGCACCTGGCGTGCGAGGTCGAGGTCGACTCGCTGGACCAGCTGGACGAGGCCGTCGCGGAGGGCGCGGAGCTCGTGCTGCTGGACAACTTCACCGCCGCCGAGTGCGCGGAGGCGGTGCGCCGCGCCGGCGGCGTCCTGCTGGAGGCCTCGGGCGGGCTGACGCTCGACGTGGCCAGGGCCTACGCCGAGACCGGCGTCGACTACCTGGCCGTCGGCGGCCTCACGCACTCCGCACCGGCGCTCGACCTGGGGCTGGACCTGCGCTAGCCGGACC
>NZ_JBFAAX010001410.1:0-1165 GCF_040639995.1 Actinosynnema sp. NPDC023658
CGGCTCGGCGGCGGGCAGCGGGGGCGGGCGCGCCCCCCCCCCCCGGCGCGGCTGGCCGACGCCGCCGCCGTGCTGGCCGAGGTGTCCGGGCACCAGCCCGAGTCGACCGGCCGGGGTGTGGTGACCGTGCCGGTGGACGGTGACGCGGCGTTCACCGAGGTGGTGCGGCGGCTGGACCAGCGGCAGATCTCGGTGACCGAGCTGTCGCTGCGGCTGCCGAGCCTGGACGAGGTGTTCTTCACGTTGACCGGCAAGCACACGGAGGTGGCGGCATGACGACGATGGTTGCTTCACCGGAGGTGGCCCGGGAGACGGCGCGGCGGCCGTTCGGCCTGGCGCGGCACAGCCTCGCGCTGGCCAGGCGCAGCCTGATCAAGACCATGCGGTCGCCGGAGCAGCTGCTGGACGTGACGTTGCAGCCGGTGATCTTCGTGGTGCTGTTCGTGTACCTCCTGGGTGGTGCGGTGGCCGGGTCCACGCACGACTACCTGCAGCTGCTGCTGCCCGCGATCATGGTGCAGACGACCATGTTCGGCGGGATGGCGACCGGGGTGAACCTGAACACCGACATCGGCAAGGGCGTGTTCGACCGGTTCCGCAGCCTGCCGATCGGCAGGTCCGCGCCGTTGATCGGATCGGTCCTGGGTGACCTGATCCGGTACGTGGTGGCGGTGGTGTCGCTGCTGGTGTTCGGCACGCTCATGGGGTTCCGGGTGGAGACCGGCTTCCTCCCGGCGTTGCTGGCGTGCCTGCTGGTGATCCTCTTCGCGTTCTGCCTGAGCTGGGCGTTCGTGCTGGTGGGGATGATCGTGCGGCAGCCCGGCGCGGTGCAGGGCATCGGCTTCCTGGCGCTGTTCCCGCTGACGTTCGGCACGAGCATGATCGCGCCGGCGGCCACGTTGCCGGGGTGGCTGCGGTCCTGGGTGGAGGTCATCCCGGTGACGCACGTGATGGACGCGTCACGCGGCCTGATGGTGGGCGGTCCGGTGGCCGGCCCGGTGATGTGGTCGTTGGCCTGGTCGGCGCTGTTCGTGGTCGTGTTCGCGCCGCTGGCCGTGAACGCCTACCGCCGCCGCGCCTGACCTGCGGCTCCTGTCCCGAGCGTTGAACTCGCGTGTCCTGAACGTAGGACACGCGTGTTCGCAACGCAGGACACGCGCGTACT
>NZ_JBFAAX010001411.1:0-1155 GCF_040639995.1 Actinosynnema sp. NPDC023658
TCGACCTGCTCGCGCGGCTCCCGGTCCTTCGGCAGGCGGTTCGGCGCGGCCGTGATCGCCTCGAAGGCGTCGATCCACGCCCACGCCGCCGCCCGGTCCAGCGGTTTCCGCAGCAATCCGCCGAGGTGCTCCACCACGGCGTCGACGTCGCCCAGCGCCAGGCCGTGGTAGAGGGCGTCGATCGGACGCCCCTGCTCCAGGTGGTGCCCGCGGTAGCCGGAGTGCACCTTCTCCCAGCTGGCGCGGTGGTAGTCCGGTCGTTCGGCGAGCCGGTGCAGCAGCACGTGGCGCAGCCAGGGTTGGAGGACCATCCGCCCCGGCTCGTCCCGCGCGCGGTCCAGGAGGAAGTTGATGACCAGCTTGGCGCGGAGCGCTTCCGGGGACCGGGGCAGCGCCGGGTTCGCGGTGCGGTCACCGACCGGCAGGCCGAGGTCCCGGGTGGCGCTCGCCACGGTCAGGTCCTCCACCTCCGACGGGGTGAACCCGCCGTCCAGCAGCAGGTGGCGCTCGCTGCGGTCCGCGAGCGTCACGGTCCGGTCGCCGTGCTGGTAGGCGATGGTGAACACGTCGCGCAACGCCTCCGCGGGGGCGTCCCCCGGCAGCGCGCGGGCCGCGTCGATCACCTGGTGCACCGCCCACGGGAGCCCTCCGGTGAGCCGGTGCAGGAAGGAAGGAGCCTTGGCCAGCACCGAGTCCCGCTGCACCTCGGGCCGAGCCGCGCGGATGTCCCGCACGGACATCTCGCCCACCCGCACCAGGTACCACGGCGGTTCGGGTGGCACTCCCCCGCCCACCACCCGCGTCACGTCCGCCGCACCGGACGGCAGCGGCAGGTCCGCGGCCCTGGTGGGCCGGAATCCCGGGGCGCTGCCACTGGGCGTCCCACGCCGTGTCCCACCGGCCACCGGCCACGACGACCGCCATCGGGTCCGGTCCCCGGTCCGCCGTGGCGGCGAGCACCTTCAGGAACTCCCGGCCCGGTGGCAGGTGGGCGTTGTCGAGCAGCACCAGGCAGTTCGCCGTGCGCCGGTTGCGGTCGAACCACCCGGCGAACGCCTCCCGCAGGTCGGCCCGGAACGCCCTGGCGACCACGCGGTCGACGACCTCCTGACCCGCGGCGCCGCCCTTGACCGCTTCCCGCAGCGCGACCATGTG
>NZ_JBFAAX010001412.1:0-1164 GCF_040639995.1 Actinosynnema sp. NPDC023658
GTGCTGCGGGTGCGCGGGAAGGGCCTGATGATCGGCGTCGACCTCGACGCCGACGCCGACGCGGTGGCCGACCTGCGCCTGCGGTGCCGCGACGAGGGCCTGCTGCTGTCCACGGCGGGCAGCACGGTCATCCTCACGCCGCCGCTGGTCATCACCGCCGAGGACTGCGCGGAACTGGTGGACAAGCTCGACCGGTCGATGCGGGCCGTGCTGCCCGTCCCGGCCTCCTCGTCCGCCGGCTGACGTCCGAGCGGGTGCCCGTGCGGTCAGCCCCGCCCTGTCCGCACGGGCTCCGCGACGGCCTCCGCACGCTGCTGCACGCGGATCACCAGCACCACGCCGACCATGATGAGCACGAACCCCAGCACCTGCCCCAACGGCGGCCACTCCTGCCGCGCGACGTAGACGTAGGTGTAGCCGGACAACGTCTCGACGTTCACGAGCATCCCGGCGACGGTGGGGGAGAGGCGGGCCGACGCGGCGTTCCACAGCCACGTCGCCACCCAGGACACCAGCACGCCCAGCACGACCGCCACGGCCACGAAACCGGCGACGCCCGTGCCGCCGGGTGCGACGTCCCACTGCCCGGTCACCACGGCCAGCGGGAGCGCGACCACCGTGACCACACCGGTCGCGACGCCCACCACCGTGGCCCACTGCCCGGCGGGCACGTCCGGGTTCTCCGCCATGAACCGGGCGTTCGCGATGCCGTACCACGTCCACAGCGCCACGGCGCCGACGCAGGCCAGCAGGCCGAGGACCTTGGTCGTCACGGACGTCGGCTCGGTGGCCTGCGCGCCGGAGATCTCCAGCCCGTTGACCACCACCAGGCCGACCGCCACCAGCGCGACCGGCAGGGCCAGGCTGCGCCACGGGGCCAGCCGCGAGACCGCGTTGCCGACCAGCGCCATCACCACCGGGATGCACCCGATGACCATGTTCGTCACCGGTGCGCCGACGGTCTGGATGCCGACGACGAGCAGCAGGTAGTACCCGGCGTTGCCCGCGATGCCGAACCCGACCGCCGGCGCCCAGTGCCGCCGCGCGATCCGCCGCACCGCCGCACCGCCGAGCGCGAAGAGCACCAGCGAGAGGAGCCCGTAGGCCAGGTACCGACCGGCCGTCACGGCCACCGCCGACCAGCCGGTCAGCAGGTCCGGCAGC
>NZ_JBFAAX010001413.1:0-1164 GCF_040639995.1 Actinosynnema sp. NPDC023658
AGCGCGACCGCGTCCGGGGTGGCCGCCACCCGGTCGTCGAACAGGTCGAGCACTCGTCGCGCCGTCACCACTGCACCGCCGTGTCGTTCCAGCCGTCGACCTGGTCGGTCGCCAGTTCTGCGGTCGCGTCCCCGTCCGGGTCGGCGGCCATGGACTCCAGCACCCGCCGGTACATCCCGGCCATCAGCTCGCCGTGCTCCCGGCTGACGAACGCCGGGTCGGCGGTGAGCGCGAGGTGGCCGGGCACGGTCGACACCGCGAGCGGGAACTCGTTCGCGCCCTCGCCCGCGCCCTCACCGACCCCGATGCCGCCGCTGTCGCCCAGGTCGATCTCGGCGGCGTCGAACTCGCGGTAGCTGAACATCACGTCGAGCATCCGGCCGGGACCGGCCAGCTCCGCGATGGCGGGCATCGGCATGGTCCGGTTCGGCCACATCCCCGCCTCCGCCGCGAAGACGCCCCGGACCAGGTCGCGCCACGTCGCGGCCCGCCCGTCGTACGGGAACGGCACGGTGTTGAGGTACATGCCGGGCACCCGTTCGACGCCGTCCGACGCGGGTCGGGAGTCGGTGACCAGCCCGGTGTAGAAGGGGCCGGGCGCGAGCCGGGAGAGCACCGCCAGGTGCGCGCCGAACAGCACGCTCTTGATCGGCACGCCGGCCGCCGCGCCCAGCCGGTCCAGGCCGTCGCGCAGGTCACCGAAGGCCACCGGCAGGACGTAGGCCGGTCCGGCGTCGCCGCCCCAGCCGTCGGGCAGCGTGAACCTTGCGTTGCCGGTGACGACCGAGGTCCAGTGGTCGACGACCCCGGTGGACCTCAGCGCCTCCAGTTCGGCGGCGATGAAGTCGGCGTAGCGCACGCGCGGCAGCGGCTGCAATCGGGGCACCTGCCCGTCGCGGAACGCCCGGTACAGCTCCAGCAGTTCGCCCATGAGCAGCCGTTGGCTCCAACCCTCGGTGATGGCGTGGCACGACGTGACCGACAGCCACCAGCTGCGGTCGCCGTCCACGTGCGCGGTGATCCGCTCCAGCGGCGCCACGAGCAGGTCGAACGGCGTCGCGCGTTCCCGCGCGGTGAACTCCCGCAGCCGCGCCTCCAGCGCCGCCCGGTCGAGGTGGCGGACGTCGTGCACGTCCACCGCCATGTCGGCCCGGTCGTGCACCA
>NZ_JBFAAX010001414.1:0-1162 GCF_040639995.1 Actinosynnema sp. NPDC023658
CTGCGCGGGCGGCATCGGCGTGCCCACCGGAGGCGTCGGCATGCTCGCCGCGTGCGCCGGGGTCTCGGTGATCCGGGTGGTCTGCTCGGCCGCCGAACCCGGCTGGGCCGGCGTGCTGCCCTGCGTCGTCCGCTGCACGTCCTCACGGCCGCGCTGGTAGGCCTCGGCGTGCGCCTTGGCCTGGGGCACCTCGTTCTCGGCCTTCGTCAGCCAGCCCTCCCAGCGCTGCTGCATGGGCTTGACCAGGCCACCGCCGACGCCGATGACCGCGATGCCGCCGACGGTCGCCAGGATGGTGATCAGGATCGGGGTCGTGACCGTGGTGGCGACGCCGATCTGGTTCAGCGCCGCGATGACACCGAGCGCGAGGATGAACCACGAGGCGACCTTGGCGAGCGTCGGACCGTAGGACAGCCCGCCCAGCGCCCGCGTCGCGATGTCGCGCACGGCCCGCGCGACGGCGGCGGCGACCACGATGATGATGATCGCGACGATCGCCCGCGGCAGCCACGCCACGATCTCGGTCAGCAGGTCGCTCACCGGGTTCGACCCGAAGAGGCCGAACGCGATCTGCAGCGCGATCAGCAGCACCGCGTAGTAGACGATCTGCGCGACCAGCCCGGAGGCGTCGAACTTCGACCGGGCGAGCGCGTCACCGATCCCACCGCGCTGCACCGCGCGGTCGAAGTGCACCCGCTCCAGCACCTTGTGCACCGCCGTGCGCAGCAGCCGGGCGACGATCCACCCGATGACCAGCACGACGAGGAAACCGACCAGCTTGGGCACGAAGGTCACCACTGAGCGCAGGGCGTCACCGGCGGCGTCACCGATGCCTTGAGCCTGCGCCGTCTGCACGGCGAGCAGGGCTGTCATGGTCCTCGACCTCCTCGGACGACCGATTCGTCTCAACGAGACGGTTACCCCAGGTGGACGTACCGAACCCCGCGCCAAACCTCCACGCCGGACCGCGCCCGGCGACCGGTCGACCCCCGCCGCGCCGAGCGCCCCGGCTCAGGCGTCCGGGACCGGTGGCAGTCGCACGGTCCGGTCGACCTCCACGTGCGAGACGCCGGGCACGGCGCCCAGCCGGCCGCTCACCACCGGAGCGGCCGACCCGGTCACCACGCCCAGCGACTCCACAACCCGCACCACCACCATACCG
>NZ_JBFAAX010001415.1:0-1159 GCF_040639995.1 Actinosynnema sp. NPDC023658
CGCGCTGCCAGCCGCCGACGGGGTGCGGCCGGTCGACGACCTCCAGCCGTGCCCCGTGCGCCCGCAGCAACGCGCGCATCGACGGTTCGAGCTCGTGGTCGACCACCAGCACGACCGGGTGACCCAGCGCCTGCCCGGCGAACGCCAGGCCGAGCCCGAGCGTGCCGCTGGTCGACTCCACTACGACCGCGCCGGGGCGCAGCTCGCCGCGCTCCCGTGCGGCCACCAGCATCGCGACCGCCGAGCGCGCCTTCATGCCGCCCGCGCCCAGGTGCTCCAGCTTCGCCCAGAACCCGCCGTGGCGGTGGGGGAGCGGTGTGTCGACGCGGACGACCGGGGTGTTGCCGAGCAGGTCGAACAGGTGGGGGTTGCGGCGGATCGTGGGGGAGGGCGGCGCGGTCACCGGACCCGTCCCGGTCGTGGCGTGCCGGCGCGGTAGTGGTGCAGGGTCGTCGGACCGCCGTGCAGCCAGAAGAACGGGAACGGCTCCGCGGACACCGCCGTGACGCCCGAGCCCAGGAACCACGGCACGATCGCGCTCGCGGTCTGGGCGAACACCACCAGCGGCCGGTCCGCCGCGACGGCCGCGCGCAGCAGCGGTTCGAAGCTGCCGTTGCCGACCGTCATGCCGGAGGCCAGCACCAGGTCGCAGTCCGCGACGGCGGCCAGCGCGTCGGTCTCGATCGGCTCGCCCCACTCCGTGCGGCCGCCCTTGAGGTCGCACGGCACGTACCGCAGGCCGCGGGCGCGCAGGTGGTGCAGCAGGGAGTTCACCACGCCGACGACCAGCACCCGTTGCCCCGGCGCGGCGTCCAGCAGGTCGACCACGGCCGACGCGCGGGCCATCGACTTGGCCAGCGAGTCGCCGGAGCCGATCACGACGTGGTGCGCGGCCGAGAGGTCGTGCGGGTGGGCGTGCATCAGGTACGCGTCCAGCACCGCCGTGCGGATCGCGGCGTCGGGGTGGGTGAGCAGGTCCGCGACGCGTTCGCCCGCGCAGTCGGTCACGGCCGCGTCGTCCGACCCGTCGGGTTCGACCGAGCACGAGCCGACCGCGTCGCCGACCCGCACGCTGACCACGGTGTTGCGGTACGCCTGGCCGCGCGAGACGTGCCGGGCGCGCTGCCTGGTGGGGAACGCGACGCTCTCCCGGCACCCG
>NZ_JBFAAX010001416.1:0-1159 GCF_040639995.1 Actinosynnema sp. NPDC023658
GCGGGCCGCTGCCCGCAGCGCGTCGGGGAAGCGGTGCTCGCCGCTGTACGTCATGGCCGCGGGCGAACTCGACCGGATGCGCGCGACCACGTCGTTGATCCGCGCGGTGAACAGGGTGCCCGCGGGCGAGTCGGCGTTGTTCTCCAACACCCGCAGCCGCTCCGAGCCCGCCTCCAGGTAGCCGTCGAGCCGGCACACCCACGGCGCGTCGCCCACCGCGCGATCGGCCTCGATCAACCGGTCGGCCGCCGGGTCGAGCCCGTAGAAGTCGCGCACGTCCTGTCGCGCCCGGTACAGGGCGACGACCTTGCCGAGCAGGTCGACGTAGCGGGTCAGCAGCGGCGCGAGCCGTTCGGCCCGCTCGGCGCGGACCAGCACGGGGACCGGTGAGAGCGGGAAGTCCTTGTTCCGGAACACCGGACCGGCGGACACCGCGCGCTCGGTGGCCTTCAGCGTGTCCGCCGGCCGTGCCACGGCGGCGTGGGCGGCGAGCAGGGCGGCCGGCCAGTCGATCAACCCGGTGACCGTCACGGCTACTCGCCCGGCAGGCCGAGGTCGACCCCGGTCGGCACGGCGGTGCCGCGCACCTGGGCGAAGTACGCGTCCACCAACGCGTTCGTGACCGGACCCGACGGCCAACCGGGCAGCGGCACGCCCGCGACCTCGCGCACCGGGCCGAACTCGATGCCGGTCCCGCACAGGAAGACCTCGTCGGCGGCGGTGAGCCGCTCCTCGGTGATCGCGTCCTCGACGGCCTCGTGGCCGAGCGCCGACGCGGTCGCCAGCACCCACGCCCGCGTGACGCCGGGCAGGACGTGGTCGGAGAGCCGCGGGGTGACGACGCGCCCGCCCTCGACCAGGAACACCGTGGCCGTCGGCGCCTCGCTGATCAACCCGTCGGCGGTGCGCAGCACGCACGAGTCGTAGCCGTCGCGCTTGGCCTGCGCGAGCGCGAGGCGCGGCCCGGCGTACGCCGAGATGTTCTTGGCCGCACTGGGGAACACCGCGTCCGAGGGCCGCTGCCACGCGCTGACGCCCAGCCGGATGCCCTCCTGGTCGGCCAGCCAGCGCTTGCGGCCCGACGGCGTGATCGTGACCGTCAGCGCGGTCTCGGCGGCCTGGTTGATGTCACCGCTGTTGGCCGCGCTCGCCGCGACCC
>NZ_JBFAAX010001417.1:0-1159 GCF_040639995.1 Actinosynnema sp. NPDC023658
CGCTGACCCTCCCCGTCACGTCCCCGCCGTCCGCGCCGGAACCGGCCGCACCGGAACCCGCCGGGCCGCACCCGGCCGCCGCGCACGCGGCCACCAGCACCAGCGGGACCAGCGCGCGCATCACGCCTCCGGGATCTCGACGACGACGTGCGTGGACTTGATCGACGCCACCGCGACCCCGCCCACCTCCAGGCCCAGCTCGTCGGCCGAGTCGCGGCTCATCAGCGACACCACCCGGAACGGCCCCGCCTGCAGCTCGACCTGCGCCATCACGCCGTCCTTGACCACCCGCGTGACGATCCCGCGCATCCGGTTGCGCGCCGACGCGGCCACCGTCACCCCCGGCTCGGGCGCCTCGGCCAGCCGTTGGGCGAGCTCGGCCAGCTCGCGGCCGTCGACGCCCTTGCGCCCGCTGTCGAGCTGCACCTCGGTCAGGCGGCCCTGCTCGACCCACCGGCGCACGGTGTCGTCGCTGACCCCGAGCAAGGCGGCGGCATCGCTGATCCGCAGATTCGGCACGAAGGTGAGTATAACTCCGCAGATGCGGAGACCTGCGATCTTCGTTTCGCCCCTGCCCTTCCGGGTACGCCGAAAACAGGACGTTGATCGGAGGACCGCATGACGAGTGCGATCACCCGCGTCGGCACCCGCCGCCGGCCCGTCCAAGCCCTCGCGCTGTTCGTCGGTGGGGTGTTCCTGCTGTTCGGCGCCGCCGGGGTCCTCGCGGCCTCGTCGACTGGCGCGTCACGCCTGTTCCTGGCCGCGGGCGGGTTCGTCTACCTCCTGCTGTGGGTCTACGGGGCGGCGGTGCACTCGACCGACCACGACGGCGACCCGGCCAACTTCGCCCCGTTCAACTCCGCCGACAACCTCCTGCACCTCGGCCTCGGCGCGGGCATGGTCCTGCTCGCGGTGCTCGCCACCGTCGCCGAACGCGCCCAGGGCCGCTACCCCGGCCGCGAGCAGCGGGGCGCGTGACGCCCGGTTGACCGCCCGTCGGCACGCGTCGCGTAAGTTCACCCGGCGAGGTGCTTGACTGGGAGGGCGTAGATGGCGAGTTCCGGAGGACGGCGGCATTTCGGGCGGGTGGACCCGTTCTGCCTGTTCATGGTCCTGCCGCTGGTGCTGATCGCGGGGATCATGGTCTGGGGTGGACTGG
>NZ_JBFAAX010001418.1:0-1156 GCF_040639995.1 Actinosynnema sp. NPDC023658
GCCCCACCTCGCCGTCGGCGCGGTCCGGGCGGGCGACCCGGAGGCGCTGTGGACCGCGGCCCTCAGCGGCGGCCTGATCTGCGAGGTCGCGCCGCGCGAGGTGTGGGCGTCGGTGCTGCCGCTGGTGGTGGACTCGATGAAGCGGGCGATCGAGACCGGGCCGCTGCCGCTGACGGAACGCGGCATGACCGACTTCGCCAGCGCGGTCACCGCGGGCAGGCGCGAGGACATGCCGTTCCAGGTGGGTCTGCTCGCCGACGTGGTGGTCGTGCTGCTGGCGTGGCTGATGGACCGCGTCGACGCGGGCATCCGCGGGTTCGCCCGCGAGCTGGACCGCACCAGCGGCGACGTGCTCGACCTGGCCGGGTACGTGTCCGTGCCCTACGCCGAACGCGCCCGCCACCCCGGTGCGGCCCGACCGCGACCGGCGGCCGGCGGCCCGCGCTGAGACCGCCCGGCGTCCTGGAGCGCCTGAGCTGATCGACGGCCCGACCGGCGGGCGTCAGGGGCGCTCGGTGGACTCGCGGTAGGCGGCGGCGGTGCGCGGGTAGAGCTCGCGGTAGGCCGCGAGGTGGCCCCAGGGCGTCGTGACGGACTCGGCCCGCAGCAGGCCGTGGACCAGTGCCCGCGCGAACACGTGCCGTGCCGCGGCGAGCACCTGCCCGGCGTCGGCGTCGTGGGTGCCGGTCGAGGTGGCGAACACCGTGTCGCCGTCGGTGAGGCCGTGCGCCGGGCGGACGGCGGCGGCCAGGCCGTCCTGCGCGGCGTCGGCCAGCGCGAGCAGCCGCGGCAGGCGGGCGTTCGTGGCGATCACGCCGATCACCGTGTTGAACGGCGGCACGTGACCGGTCTCGACGGCACGGGCGGCGGCGACGTCGTCGCGCTGCTCGGTGGGGAACTCGCCGGGCAGGCCGAGGTGCGCGGCGAACGGCAGGCCGGTGTCCGGGTCGACCGACGGGCCGACCGCGTTGAGCGCGGCCACCGCGCCCACCACCACCCCGCCGGGGAGCCCGACGCTCGCCGTGCCCAGACCGCCCTTCACAGTGGCGTTGAGCGCTCCCGTGCCCGCGCCGACGTTGCCCTGCGCGAACTCGGCCCGCGCGTCGCGGACGGCCTCCGCGCCCTCCTCCGGACCGGGCCGGGCGTGGAAGTCGCC
>NZ_JBFAAX010001419.1:0-1156 GCF_040639995.1 Actinosynnema sp. NPDC023658
CCGCGTCGTGGAGGAAGCGCTCACCCGGTTCGGCCGGGTCGACACGCTGGTGAACAACGCCGGGGTGTTCGTCGCCCAGTTCCAGGTGACGACGACGCCGCCGTCGCGCGCGACGACCTGGTTCTCCAGCCACACCTGCGGTGTCTGGCTCGCGCTGTGCACCAAGCCGCCGAAGCAGCCCAGGGCGTCACCGTCGAGGCCGAGCATGTCGGAGAACACCACCGGCGTGGACGCCCGGTTGCCGTCACCACGTCGGCGGGTCAGCTCGCGCAGCACGCGGATGCCGCCGAACGCGGTGTGCTCCAGGTCGGCGTTCAGCCTGCGCTGGACGGCCGCGGCCCGGTCGGCGAAGGTCGGCCCGGCGTCGGCCTCGACCGCGAACAGGCTCGGCGTCAGGAAGTTGCCCACGACCCCGTCGACGGCCGCGTGCAGCGGCGACTTGTCGAACAGGCTCAGCGCCACGGTGAAGTCCGGTCGGCGCGACCAGGTGCGCAGGACTTCGCAGTAGCCGGCGAGCAGGACGGCGCTCGGGGTGAGGCCGTAGCGCTCGGCCACCGCGGTCAACGCCGACCAGCGCGCCTCCGGCAGCACCGCGCCGCGGCGGCTGAACCCTGGTTTGCCGATCATCTCCGGCGCGGTGGCCAGCGGCAGCTCCGGCGCGGCGGGCAGCTCGTCCAGCCGGGACAGCCAGTACCGCTCCGCGCGCTGCCCGACGGGTTCGGTGGCCAGCTCCCGCTCGGCCAGCACGTAGTCCCGGAACGACAGGGGTGGCGGCGCGGGGGCGAACGCCGGGTCGTCGTAGTGGCGCCGCCACTCGCGCAGCAGCCGGAACAGGCCGCGGACGTCGACGAACAGCAGGTCCGCGCTGACGTGCAGGCGCACGCGGTCCTCCGGCAGGAGCGTGGCGCGGATGTCGAACGGGGGCCACTGGTCCACCGGCAGGACCTGGTCGGTCAGCTCGGCGCGGATCTCCGCCAGCGCGGCCGAACGCGCGGCGGGCGGCTCGTCGCGCAGGTCGGTGGTGGCGATCTCGTAGCGCGGCACCCGGTCCAGGACGCGCTGCTTCCCGCCCGGCTCGACCACGGCGCGGAGCATGTCGTGGCGGGCGACGACCTCGCCCAGGGCGTCGGTGAGGCGGGGCAGGTCGAGCCCCGGG
>NZ_JBFAAX010001420.1:0-1156 GCF_040639995.1 Actinosynnema sp. NPDC023658
CGCGCTCCCGCCCGGACCCGCACCACCCGATGTCGGCGCGGTCGACGTCGGGCAGCCGGTGCCCCCGCGGGAAAACCGGTTGCCCGACCTCCACGCGGTGAACATCATGTGAGCATGACTCGGTGACCAGTGGCGCACGCGCGAAGTAGGGACGGGTTCGAACGACTCCCCGTCCTCTTCGGCGTCCCGCTCGAAGCCCGCACGTCCTGACGAGTGCGGGCTTCCTCCACGCGACGTGATCTGCCACGTCGCGCTGGCCGGCACGCACCGCTTCGGGGTGTCGGCCGCACGCCACTGGATCCGAGTCCTGGAGTTCGTCGAAAACCATGAATGACTTCCGCAGCACCCGTGTGCCCGCCGACGGTGGGGGCGCCGACCGGAAAGCCCTGTGGTTCATCAGGGAGGTGGGACTGCCCGCCATCGTCCGGTCGTGCGTGTCGTGCAGGTCCACGCGCCACCACCCCACCGACAAGTTCCGGGTGAACGCGAACGGCAAGCTCCTCGACGTCTGGATGCTGATCTGCTGCGACCTGTGCGGCCGCACGTCGAAGATCCCGGTCCACGAGCGCGTCCACGTGCAGTCGCTCGACCACGAGCTGCTGGTGAGGTTCGAGAACAACGATCCGGCCCTGGTGCGGCAGCTCACGCTGGACGCGGCGCTGGCCGGCCGGTCCTCGTACCGATTGGACTGGACCGGCACGTGGGAGCTGGAGACCGACATGCCGTTCTACGACCTGGAAGGCGACGACGCCGCACCGCTCGAAGTCGTGGTCAGGTTCGAGCTCCCGGCCCCCGTCCGGGTGGAGAAGCTGCTCACCGCGGGGTTCGGCCTGAGCCGCGCCGCGGTGAGGCGGATGGTCGACTCGGGACGCATCCACCTGCCGATGGCCGTCGACGCCAAGGCCCGCGAGGACTTCACGCTCTTCGTCACGACCTGAGGTCCGGCGACTCCCCGCCGGGACCGGGGCCGGGGCCGGTGGCGGCCGCGGTCCCGGCGGGGTCGGCATCAGTCCTCGAGCGCCTGGTAGGCGGTGGTCCAGAAGTCGTGGACGAGGTGGGCCGGGTCGGGGACCGAGAGGCCGACCTGGGTGAGCAGGATCCCGGTGAGCCGGTGGTGCGGGTCGGCGTAGGTGGTGGTGCCGCTGCCGCCGTCCCA
>NZ_JBFAAX010001421.1:0-1156 GCF_040639995.1 Actinosynnema sp. NPDC023658
CCTCCTGTCCCGGACGTGGAGCGGCACTCGGCTCGCACCTCTCCCCCGCCTCGGTCCGCACCGATCGGCGGCGGGCATGTCACCATGTGGTGTCCGGTGGCGAGGAGGTGGGCCGGTGCCCGGAGGCGGCGCGGATCGGGAACGGCGGCGCGTCGGCATCGTGGACGTGGCCGCCGCCGCGGGCGTGTCCCGGCAGACCGTGTCCAACGTCCTCAACGGCCGCGCCGAGTACTACTCGGCCGCGACCCACGAGAAGGTCACCGACGCCATGCGGGCGTTGGGCTACCAGCCCAACCGCGCCGCGCAGACCCTGCGCTCGCGCCGCACGACGCAGATCGGCTACCACATCTTCGGGGAGCAGCTGGACCAGGCGCAGGGCTTCACCCTGCACTTCCTGCAGGCCCTGGTGAAGGCGGCCTCCGACGTGGACCACCAGGTGCTGGTGTTCACCCACCGCCGCCACGACCCGCTGGGCGTGTTCAAGGACCTGGTGGCGCGGCACGCCGTGGACGCCGTCATCCTGTCCGAGTCCACCGTCGAGGACGAACGCGCCCGGTTCCTGGCCGACAGCCGTATCCCGTTCGCCTGCTTCGGCCGCCTGGCCCCCGACCTGCCCCAGCACTGGGTGGACGTCGACAACGCCGCCGGCATGGGCGCGATCGTGGACGCCCTCGTCGCCGAGGGCCACCGGCGCTTCGCCTACCTCGCCGCCGACGGCGAGCAGTACTGGAAGCTCGACCGCCTCGACGGCGCGCTCCGACGCCTGGCCCACCACGGCATCCGCCCGCCCGGGGCGGCGGTCTTCCGCGGGAGCGACACCGGCCTCCGCCGCCGCGCACGCCAACTGCTCACCGGCGAGAACCCGCCCACCGCCATCATCACGGGCAGCGACGCCGTCGCCGCCGCCGTCGTCAACATCGCCCACTCGCTGCGGTTGGAGGTCGGCACCGACGTCGCCGTCACCGGCTTCGACGGCGGCGCGGTCGGCCTCGTCACCGAACCCACCCTCACCAGCGCGCGCATCCCGGTCGACCGGGTGTCGCGCGAGCTCGTCGCCCGCTGCCTGCGGCAGGTCGAGCACGGTCGGGACGACGAACCCGGCCTCCTCCTGCCCACCGAGCTGGTGCGCGGCGGCAGCGCCTGACCGGGGTCGGTC
>NZ_JBFAAX010001422.1:0-1152 GCF_040639995.1 Actinosynnema sp. NPDC023658
CCAGGTCGACCAGCGGCGGCGTGGACTCGATGGGGAGGGGCGTCATCGGCCGGGTGTCGGCCAGGAAGGCGGGCGGCGGGACGTAGTCGCCGGCCGGGTGGTGCCCGCCGTCGGGCGTGGCGACGAACGGGTGCGTGCGGGCGACGTCGTCGAGCACGTGGCGCGGCGTGGTGCGCGTGTCGTAGGCGCACATGCTGCGCAGCGGGAAGTCGTCGTAGGCGTGGTTGACCGCCGACTCGTAGCGGGCCCACCAGTCCCACGAGGTGGTCAGCGCGGCCGGCGGGACCTCTCCGACGATGCGGATGCCGCGCGCGCCCCCGGCCACGAAGTCGGCCATCATCTCCCGGTAGGCCTTGATCGCGGCCGCGGGACGGGCGTAGAGGTCGTCGGTGACGGTGAACACGACGTCGGCGGACCGGGGGAGCGCCCGGCGGACCAGCTCGGCCCGTTCCGGCGCCAGCGACACCACGGTCGGCTCGCCCGCGTCCACCCCGCCTCTCAGGAACGGCACGGCGACGGCGAGCAGCTCGTCGTCGGAGGTGTAGTAGATGGCCGCGTGGTCGTAGCCGCGCTGTCGGGTGTCCGTGTCGGTGCTCATGACTGGTGCTCCACACGAACGTTGGTCACGCCCAGCACGTCCAGGACGTGCGAGGGGAAGGACAGCGGTGTGCGCAGGACCACCGTCGTGCCGCGTCGGTCGGCGTGGTCGGCCAGCGCCAGCAGGTTGCGGTGGTCGATGAACGCCAGGCCCGTCGCGTCGATCACGATCCCGTCCTCACCGGCGGGCAGGTCGGCGCGCTCCAGCGCGAGCGGCCACAGGTCGTGGGACTCCAGGTCCAGCTCCCCGTCCAGCACCGCGGACGTCCCGGCCGGCGCGTGCGCGTGCAGGTGGAACGGCGCGGCGTCCTCGGCGGACCGGGGGTGCAGGCAGGCGATCTGCGCGACGACGTCGTCACCGAGCCGCGTCCGGTCGTACGCGCACATCGCCTCCATGGGGTGAGTGGCGAGGTAGCGGTCCACCAGGTGCTCGTAGCGGGCGAAGGCGTCCAGCTGCGCCGGTGTGCGCACCAGCGGGGTGGCGTCCGCGGCGACGCGCAGGCCGGTGAACCCCGCCGCCAGCGCGGCCTCGGTCGCCGCCGCGTACGTGCGCAC
>NZ_JBFAAX010001423.1:0-1151 GCF_040639995.1 Actinosynnema sp. NPDC023658
ACCGGCTTCGGTGCGCCGCGGCTGTGCAGGACTCCGCCCGGTCCCACGTAGCTGTCGCCCGGGACGTCGGCCACGGCCGCGTACAGCGTGGGCAGGGCGCCGTCGTCGTCGCTCTGCGCGAGCAGGCCGGTCACCTTCTCCTGCACGAGGCGGCGCACGCGCCCCCCGTCCGGCTTCAGCAGGTTCGTGGCCGCCATGCCGGGGTGCGCGGCGGTCGCGACCACCGGTGAGCCGACCTCGTCGAGCCGGCGCTGGAGCTCCGAGGTGAACAGCAGGTTGGCCAGCTTGGACTGCGCGTAGGCGCGCATCGCCCGGTACGGCTTGCGCTCCCACTGGAGGTCGTCGAAGTCGATCGAGCCGACCCGGTGGGCGTTGGACGACACGGTGACGACCCGTTGCCGGATCCGGGGCAGCAGCAGGTTCGTCAGGGCGAAGTGCCCCAGGTGGTTGGTCCCGAACTGCGACTCGAAGCCGTCGGCCGTGCGGGACAGCGGCGGGATCATGATCCCCGCGTTGTTGACCAGCACGTCGACCGGTCCGGTGAGGTCCGCGGCGAACGCGCGCACCGACGCCAGGTCCGCGAGGTCGAGCCGCCGGACCTCGACGTGGCCCGTCATCGCGGCGGCGGCCTCGCGCCCCTTGTCGAGGTTGCGCACGGCGAGCACGACGTGGGCGCCCCTGCCCGCGAGCACACGGGCGGCCGAACGGCCGATACCGCTGTTCGCGCCGGTGACGACGACGGTGCGACCGGTCAGGGAGGGGACGTCCGAAGCCGTGAATGTTGTCATGAGCTACAAAGTAGACGCTGACAACAATGTCGTCAACGAAAACATGCTGCGCTACCCTCCACCCCGTGCCAGAAGCGACCGACGAGCGGCCCTACCACCACGGGAACCTCCGCACCGCCCTGCTCGACGCCGCCGAGCGCGGCCTGCGGGAACGCGGCGCGGACACGCTGGCGCTGCGCGACCTGGCGCGGGAGATCGGCGTCAGCCACGCCGCGCCGCGCCGGCACTTCCCGAGCCGCCAGGCGCTGCTCGACGCGCTCGCGGTGGCCGGTTTCGAGCGGCTGGACGCGGAGTTGCGCGCGGCGTTGACGAGCGCGGACGACTTCCCGGCCCGCGTGCGGGCCACCATGACCGCCTACACCC
>NZ_JBFAAX010001424.1:0-1151 GCF_040639995.1 Actinosynnema sp. NPDC023658
GCGCGCCGACGACCGGCACCCACCACGGCGGCCACGGCTGGCCGGGCGACGCGACGTAGGGCGCGACGGGCAGTGCGCCGAAGGCGACGAGGTAGGTCGCGCCGGACCAGATCGTCGCCTTGAGCCCGAGGTTGTAGGCCCACCCGGCCGCGACCCCGATCAGCAGGGCCACCGCGGCGGCCGGTCCGAGCAGCGAGGACAACACCGTCGTCGCCACCAGCGCGGTCGACGCGGCGGCGGCGATCACCGGTCGGGGGACGAGCCCGGCCGCGACCGGCTTGTCCTCCCGCCCGACGGCGCGGTCCCGGGCGGCGTCGATCCAGTCGTTGGACCAGCCGATCGACAGCTGGCCGGTGAACACCGCCGCGCCGAGCAACGCGACCCGCCCCGCGGTCAGCCCGACCCCGGCGGACAGGATCACGGCCACCGCCGTCACCGCCAGTCCCGGGAGGGGGTGGCACGCACCGGCGAGACCTCGCAGCACCGCCCACCACGGCCACCCGGTCGCCGTCCGGCGCGGCGCACCGCCCGGTGCTGCTGGCAAGCCGGTCATGTGCCGAGTGTAGGCACAAGCCGTACCGTGAAACCGGTGACGACGATTTCAGCGGTCCGCGGTGTGCTCCCGCCGCACCGGTACCCGCAGGCGCAGCTGACCGAGTTGTTCGGCCGGCTGTGCCTGCCGGACCGGGCCTCGCGAGCCGTGGCGGACCGGTTCCACGCCAGTGCGCGGGTCGCGTCACGTCACCTGGCGCTGCCCATCGAGCGCTACGCCGGACTGGACGGTTTCACGGCCTCGAACGACGCGTTCCTGTCGGCCGCGGTGGACCTCGGCTGCGAGGCGGTGCTCGCCGCCCTCGCGGACGCGGGCCTGGTCCCCGCGGACGTGGACCTCGTGGTCTCCACGACGGTGACCGGCATCGCGGTGCCCTCCCTCGACGCGCGCATCGCGTCGCGGATCGGCCTGCGCCCGGACGTGAAGCGGCTGCCGATCTTCGGGCTGGGCTGCGTGGCCGGTGCGGCGGGCATAGCGCGGCTGCACGACTTCTTACGCGGCTGGCCCACGTCGGTGGCGGTGCTGGTGTCGGTCGAGCTGTGCTCGCTCACCCTCCAGCGCGGGGATCCCAGTGCCGCCAACATGATCGCGTCCGGGC
>NZ_JBFAAX010001425.1:0-559 GCF_040639995.1 Actinosynnema sp. NPDC023658
GCCCTGGTCACGGTGGCCGACAGCACCGCGCGGGCGTCCGCGCCGATGCGCAGCAGCTCCGCCAGGTCCAAGCCCTCCGGCGTGCCCATCAGGGCCGGCCGCAGGTCCATCGCGACCTGGTGGTGCCAGCGCGTCGCCCACACGGCCCGCCACCACATCGCCTCCTGGGTGGCCGGTCGGGCCAGCCAGACCGCGATGTTGCGGAAGTAGGCCTTGATGTCCTCGTACGCGGCCCGCCCCGCCTCCGACGCGGCGAACCCGACGCTCTTGACCGGGTCGTTCGGCACCGTCGGGTCGCCCACCAGGTTGACGTTGAAGAAGTGGTGCCACGTGGCGTCCACGGCCACCCGGCCCACGCCGACCTGGTGCCCGTCGTACGCGCCGATCGCGCCGAACGACGCCGCGTTCAGCCGACCCTTGCGCGGGTCGAGGTCCGCGGGCCGGGCGTTGAGCGTGGACCACGCCACGACCTCCGGCGCCAGCCCCGCCGGGTACTCGGTCATCTCGTACCCGGCGTAGGTGAACGAGCGGGTGGGGTCGTCCGGCACGTAGCATTCGC
>NZ_JBFAAX010001425.1:569-1150 GCF_040639995.1 Actinosynnema sp. NPDC023658
GGCAGCACGCGGATCGTGCCGCGCGGTCCGCACAGCAGCGGGTGCGGGTAGGAGCGGTGGGCCCACTTCGGCGAGTCCGACGTCGCGTAGGTGCGGGGCGTGATGACCTGCGGCACGTCGTCGGACTGGTCGTTGAACTGGAACAGCGGGTCGTGGCCCTCCGACAGCGTGTCGTGGCGGTCCGGCCCGTCGATCGACGGCGCGACCGGCTCGCCGTTCGGGCCGGGGTCCGGCCAGTGCCACTTGCGCATGCTGCGCACGCGCGGCAGCACGCCGCACATCGACACGCCCAGGTCCTCGTGGTCGCCGGTGGCGAACACGCCGCCACCGCCGTCCATGAACTCCGCCAGCGCCCTGAGCTCGGTCTCCGCCAACGGCGGCCGGGGCGCGCGGGCCACGCCGAACAGCCAGACCTGGTCGTACGGCGCGAGGTCGTGCGCGTCGAACCGGAACCCCTGGATCTCGGCCGACAGCGCGGGCAGGTTGTCCTCGCGGTGGACCTTGGTCACGTCGAACCGCACCCACGGTCCGGGCGGCGGTTCGAGCACGTCCACGAGCGTGGCCAGGCCGAAGTCGGCCCG
>NZ_JBFAAX010001426.1:0-1149 GCF_040639995.1 Actinosynnema sp. NPDC023658
GGATCGCCACGGCCGCCAGCGCCGCGACCCCGGCCACGGCCAGCACGGTGGGCCGCCAGCCGATCACCGCGCCCAGCCACGAGCTCAGCGGCAGCCCGAGCAGGAAGGCCAGCGAGTTCCCGGCGAAGACCACGGTGGTGGCGCGGCCCGCCCGCCCCGGTCCGAGCAACCGCGCGGCCATCGGCGCGACGACCGACCAGAACACGCCGTGGCCCACGGCCGAGACCACCCGGGCGACCACCGCGACGCCGTAGCCCGGCGCGACGGCCAGCAGCAGGTTGGACGCCACGACCGCCGCGACCGTCACCAGGGCGGTCGTGCGGCGGTCCCAGCGGGCCGTCAGGGCGACCAGCGGCACCACCGTGACCGCCACGACCACCGCGTACCCGGTCATCAGCAGGCCGACGGCCGAGTCGGGCACGCCGAAACCGGCCGCGAGCGCGGGCAGCAGCGCCACCGGCAGGTTCTCCGAGGTCACCGAGACGAAGCAGGCGACGCTGAGCGCCCCCAGCGCGACCCCCGTGCGCGATCTGCTCCCCAGAGGCATTGTGTAACGATACACAGATAGGCTGCGCCCATGTCCAGCGCCGGATCGCCGCGCGTCACCATGGCGGAGGTGGCACGTCGTTGCGGTGTCTCACCGATGACCGTGTCGTACTGCTACAACCAGCCCGACCGGGTCGCGCCGGACACGCTGCGCCGGGTCCTGGAGACCGCCGCCGAACTGGGCTACCGGGGCCCGGACCCGACCGCGCGGTCCCTGCGCCGACGCCACAACGGCGCGATCGGCGTCGTGCTCGGGGAGCACCTCGCGTACGCGTTCGAGGACCCGCAGGCGCGTCGGTTCCTGACCGGCGTCGCCGAGGTGTGCCGGGAGCGCGGCAGCGGGCTGAACCTCATCCCGACCACGGGCGAGGACCAGGACGTCGACCGCGTGCGGTCGGCCTCGGTCGACGGCTACATCGTCTGGACCACCGTCGACTCCGACCCCGTGCTCGGCGTGGTGAGCGGGCTGGACAAGCCCGTCGCCGTCCACGGCGGTCCGGCGGTGCCCGGCGCGCGGGTCGTCGGCATCGACAACCGGGCCTCCGCCCGCGCCCTGGCCGCGCGCACCTTCGCCGGCGCGCGCCGCCCGACCGTGCTCGGCTT
>NZ_JBFAAX010001427.1:0-1147 GCF_040639995.1 Actinosynnema sp. NPDC023658
TTGACCGTGCCGAACTCGGTGACCAGCACGTTGCCCGGCTTCACGTCCCGGTGCGTGACGCCGGCCGCGTGCGCGGCGGCCAGCCCGGACGCCAGTTGCAGGCCCAGCCGGGCCACCTCGTCCGGCGGCAGGGTGCCGCGCTCGCCCATCACCGCGGCCAGGCTGCGGGACGGCAGGTACTCCATGATCAGCCACGGATGGCCGTCGTGCTCGACCACGTCGTACAGCGCGATCACGTTGGGGTGCGACAAGCGCGCCGCGAGGCGCCCCTCCCGGATCGCGCGGTCGATCGACTCCTGGTCGAACCCGCTGCGGGACAGCAGTTCCTTGACCGCGACGATGCGGCGCAGCCGCTGGTCCTCGGCCCGCCACACCACCCCCATCCCACCCGTGCCGATCCTCTCGGTCAGCCGATACCGGCCTGCGATAGTGCGGTCCTCCACCCGTGCTCCCAACGTCGCGCGCACGTCCGGCGCCGGGGGTACCCGATCGGGTTACCCCTCGAACGTACGTCCCAGTCGTAACACTTCCACGGGCCGTTTGTCCCTTCACCACGCGGGCGGGTGGTCCAGGTGAGCTGCGCACCACCGAACGCCGGCACGCCGTCCCCGGGGCTGTCCTCTGTGGACTCGGAGGGCGTCGCGGCGGCCGTCGACGTCGGACCGACCTGCTGTGATCAGCACTTGCGAACGTCCCTCATGAACGCCGAGGAGAACCGAACCCGCCACCGCCACGCGCTGCGCGGTGGCGTTGCGCCGGTGGGTTCAGGCCGGCTGCCAGCGCGGTTCGTCGGTGCCCAGGGGCGTCGGCGGGTGGTCCCACGTGCCGGCGGGGGTGAACGGCGGGCGGGCGTGGCGGAGCAGGCCGTAGGGCGACGGGGTTTCGACCAGCCACGGTCCGGGGTCGTAGTGGCCGTGGGCGGGTGAGGGCCGCACGTCGTGCAGGAGCCAGGACGCGGTGCCGGCCAGCGAGAGCCGGACGTGCCCGCCCCGGCCCTCGGTGAGGGCGCGCAGGACGGCGGCGGCGAGCAGGTAGCCGGTGCCGTGGTCGAGCGCCTGGGCCGGCAGCACGCCGGGGGTGCCGTCCGTGCTCTCGACCGCGGCGATGCCGGTGGCGGCCTGGACCAGGCTGTCGAACCCGCGCCGGT
>NZ_JBFAAX010001428.1:0-1144 GCF_040639995.1 Actinosynnema sp. NPDC023658
GGCCCTCGCCGCCGCGCCGCAGGCCGTGCTCGCCCACCAGGTGCGGCGCGACGGTGAGGTCGTCCGGGCCCGGCAGGTGGCCGTCGGTGCGCAGGACGGCTCGCCGGTCCACGACGTCGAGGACGCCGGAGGTGAGCCGGGTGGGGGTGTTGTCGTTGTGGTTCAAGGGGTTCTCCCTGATTTCGGGAATGACCGGGGAACGCAGCGGCGCTGCGGTGGGAACCCGTCGACACGTCGGGAAAGGCTGCGCGAGCCACGTCCGGTCGGTCCGGGGGTTTCGCGGGGAACTTCGTGGGGATGGGGGCTGAGCCGCCTGCGTCCACGAGAACGGGTTGCCGCACAGCGTAGCCGTTGCCGGGGGTGGCGCGCAACTGTGTCCACTGTGGACACGGTATGAACAGTGGTGTCGCGCTCAGCCGGTGCCGGCGATGGTGGCCCTGATGGCGACCGCGGCGGCGGAACGGGCCCACTCGCTGAAGTCGAACGGCCGCACGTCCAGCTCGATCAGGTCGGGGTCGTCCTGGTAGGTGTCCTCGAAGCCGTCGCGCACGAGCCGGGAGGCGACCTCGTACAGCGGCAGGCCCTCGCCGGTGAGCAGCACCTTCTGCGGATCGACGGCGTTGGCGACGGTGCCGATGAGCGCGCCGAGGGCGTACCCGGCGTCGTCGAACACCCGCCTGGCCCGCGGGTCGCCGCGGCGGACCCGGTCGAGCGCCTCCTCGTAGGTCGGCGTCCCGTCGAGCCGGCGCAGGATCACGCTCGTCAGCAGGTAGCTCGACACGCAACCGCGCCGGCCGCAGCCGCAGGCCGGACCGTTGGGGTCGACCAGGACGTGGTCGAACCGGGGTGGCAGGCCGTGCGCGCCCCGCACCAGTCGGCCGCCGACGACCAGCCCGGTGCCCACGCCCGCGCCGATCGTGATCACCGCCATCGAGTCGAGGCCGGCGCTCGCGCCGAACCAGTGCTCGGCCGCGGTGAGCGCCTGGACGTCGTTGTCCACCGCGGTCGGGACCCCGGTGGCCAGGGTGAGCGCCTCCGCCAGCGGCACGTCGGTCCAGCCCAGGTGCCCGGCGTCGGCCACCAGGCCGTCGAGGACGGTGCCGCCGAGCGTCACGCCCATCGCGGTGACCCGGGGGGACCGGGC
>NZ_JBFAAX010001429.1:0-1144 GCF_040639995.1 Actinosynnema sp. NPDC023658
CGCGAACTGACGTACCAGGTGGCCGACTGGAGGCTCCAGTACTGGACGTCGCCGGCATACGCGTAGCCGGTGCCGCCTCCGTTGTGGGGCTACACCCAGTACTGGAGCTCAACGCCGATGTTGTTGCGGACGGCCAATTGGCCGTCCGCCGCTGACGCGCTGGTGGCGGGCACGACGACCATTCCGATGGTCAGGGGGATGGCGGCCAGACCGGTGAGGAGAGACCTGCGGGAGGGCTTGGTCATGAGCATCCTTTCGGTTCAATGCTTCGAGCCTGACGACCGGTTCACAATGAGGTGGCTGGTTCGCGGTAGCAGAGGGGGCGAAGGCCGGTTGCACGAGTCCGAGGCGGATTTCGGCTCGTCGTTACCGGCGGATGCGAAGTCGTTCCGTACGGGGGCAGCCGTGTCCGGTGCCGCGTCGGGCGATCCGCGCCATGATGCCCATGGCGCAACGACCTGCGGTGCGGATCCGAGTCGTAAGCGCGATCAGCTTAGAGGTGTCGGGGACGTTGGCCCGCCCCGTGCGCTGCGGATCTTCGGGATCGCGCACCGACGGCACCACCGGTCGTGATCGGGGAGGCCGACGCCTTCACCCACTCCCGGTCGTCGCCTGCATCACGTCACTCGGCGGCGGCATCGCAATCCGCTGTCCCGCGCCTTGCTCACTTGGGCGCACCGGCTGTCCTGCGACCACCACGCCGCCGACCGCAACCTGAACCGCGCACTGGCCCCGGTCATCGGGTCGGACGACGGCACCGCGCAACCGGCACGCGATCCCGCGGCGGGCATCCGCCGTCACCACGGGTAACAACGGTCTGGTGAGGTTGTAGCTTTGCTTAACGGTTCGTCACGAGGTTTCACTTATCTTGAAGACGGTCGTGGGGAACGGTAATCCCATGACCGGACGAGGCGTGATGAGGATGGGAGCGCTGGCCCTGCTGTGGGGGTCGGTGTTCCTGTGGATCGAGCTGGCCCTGACCGGGCTGTCGCCGGTCGAGATCACCGTGATCCGCTGCGCCCTCGGCGCGGCGACCCTGTTCGTGCTGGCCCGCGCGAGCCACCAGAAGCTGCCACGCGGGCTGTGGGGTCGCCTGGCGATCGCGGCGTTCTTCTGCAACGCCCGGCCGTTCCTGCTGTTCGCC
>NZ_JBFAAX010001430.1:0-1142 GCF_040639995.1 Actinosynnema sp. NPDC023658
CGACCCGCGAAGTACAGGACGTCCGGTCTGGAGGTGCAGATGTTCGGGATCATCTGGAGGAAGGTGTTCCCGACCCCGCCCAGGCGGGAGTCGAAGAACTCGGTCTGCCCCGCGAAGCGGTGGTCGGCGTCGACGAAGGCCGCCGAGAACGATTCCGCGAGCGTCTTCGCGTACAGCTCGGCCTCGGTGTTGTCCTGGATCAGCAGCGCGGTCCGGGCGTCCGCCTTGACGTGCGTCGCGGCGGCGCGCGCCTGGGCCGAGTTGGTGGGCGCCATGCGCAGCAGGCCGTTGATGTCCGTCAGGTCGTCCGAGGTGAGCGTCGAGGCGAACACCGGGATCTTGGCCGCGGACAGCCGCTTCACCGCGTCGCGGGAGGTGGTCAGGCTCAGCCCGATGCCCGCGACCGCGACCAGGTGGTCCGACGCGGCCCGCCGGCGTTCCAGCTCGGCCACGACCGGCTCCCACTGCCGCATCCCGCTGCCGGGGTTGGCCAGGAGCAGGCGGATGAGCGGCTGTTCGCCGGTGGCGGCGTCGTGGTTGGCGCGGTACTGCGCCGTGTACGCGCCCTGCATGTGGTGCTCGACCCACTCGATCGGCGTCGTGTCGTTCTCGGTCAACGTCATCGGGATCAGCAGGGCGATGCTGACGAACGTCTTGCCGGAGGCGAGGACGGCCGCGTTCTCGGCGCGCACCAGGTCCTGGATCCCGGCCAGCTCCGGTGCGAAGACGTAGCTCCCGTCCGTGACGCCGACGCACTCGCCGGTGTCCGTCCTCGTCACGCCCTCCGCGCACCGGCCGATCGACCGCAGCACCGTCGGCGCCACGACGGCCGCCGCCACCAGGGCCAGCACGACGCCGGCCGCGAGCCACCACTTCGGCTTCCGCCAGAACGGGCGCGGGACCGCCGGGATGTCTTCCTGCCGCTCTACCTCCACTGCGCGTACTCCTCCACCCGGTCCTGCAGGACGATGGCGCCCTCGCCCCGGGCCTGGCCCGCGATGAGTTCCACGCACGCGGCGATGGTGGGCCTGAGGTGCTCGGCCGGGTCGCCGGTCGGGTCCTGCTGGAGCCAGCGCGCCACGACGAGCCTGGGCAGCGCGCCTCCGCCCTCCCGGTCCGCGATGAGGTCCTCGACCTGCTCG
>NZ_JBFAAX010001431.1:0-1141 GCF_040639995.1 Actinosynnema sp. NPDC023658
CAGGCCCCACGCCGCGTGCGCCGCCACCGCGGGCACCGCCGCGCCCGCCCCCGCCGCCGCGCCGATCACCCAGGCGGGCGCGTCGTCGGCCAGGAACAGCACCGCCAGCGCGAGGATCAGCACCAGACCGGGCACGATGAAGCACACACCGCCGACCACGGCGCCGACCACGCCGCGCAGCCGCCACGCGCACAGGATCGAGAGCTGCGTCGACGCCGGCCCCGGCAGCAGGTTGGTGACCGCGATGCCGTCCTCGAACTCGCGCTCGGACAGCCAGCCGCGCCGGGTCACGCACAGGTCCCGCAGCAGCGCGATGTGCGCGGGCGGGCCGCCGAACCCGATGCACCCGATGCGCCCCCACTCGCGGGCGATGGTCGCCAGACCGACGCGCGTCACTCGATCACCACCCGCCCGGAGCCCCGACACGACGAGGCGCAGGATAGCCCGCGATCACGTGCGGCGAGCAGGTCGCTAGCGTCACCCCGGTGAGTGCACCCGACTGGTTGGCCGACACCCGGACCTCGTACGACACGGTCGCTGAGAGCTACACCGACTTCACCCGCGAGGCGTTGGCCGGGAGGGCCGTGCTGCGCGGCGTCCTGGCCCTGTTCGCCACGGCCGCGCGGGCGGTCGACGGGCCGGTGGCCGACGTCGGGTGCGGTCCCGGGCTGATCACCGCCCACCTCCGCGAGCTCGGCCTGGACGCCTTCGGCATCGACCTGTCGCCCCGGATGGTCGAGATCGCCCGCCGCGACCACCCCGGCACCCGGTTCGAGGTCGGCTCCATGACCGACCTCGACCTCGCGGACGGCTCGGTGGGCGGGGTGCTCGCGTTCTACTCGGTCATCCACGTCCCGGACGAGGAGGTGCCGGCGGTGTTCGCGCACTTCCACCGGGCGCTGCGGCCCGGCGGCGTGGCCATGGTGGGCTTCCACGTGGGTGACCGGCGCAGCCACAAGACCGAGGGGTACGGCGGGCACCCCATGTCGCTGCACGTCCACCGCCGCCCGGTCGAGCGGGTGGCGGCCTGGCTGCGCGACGCCGGCTTCACGCTCGACGCCCAGGTCCTGCTCGACCCGGACGAGGAGGTGCCGGGCGGGGTGCTCATCGCCCGCAAGCCGGGCTGTCCCGCGCTCCCGGC
>NZ_JBFAAX010001432.1:0-1141 GCF_040639995.1 Actinosynnema sp. NPDC023658
CGGCGCGAGCTGTGGTTATCGCTAAAAAGATACGCTCCGGTCACCCGCCCGGCGGGGTTGCGCTCCGTGCGCTTGGGGCGGCCCGGACCTCCGGGTCGCCCCCACGCGAGCGGTCAGCGGCAGGTGCGCGCCGCGTACGGCACGTCGAGCACCCTCGACTGCGGCTTCCCGTCGACCACCGCGGTCGCGGTGACCGTCACCGACCCCGCCGGCACGGCCCGCTCCCGGGTCGTGAACGGGTGGGAGCGGGCCGCGCCCGGCTGGACGCGCTTGAACGACTTGGAGCCGTACGGCGTGTCCACCGCGATGTCGACCGGCACCGACTCGTTGTCGGTCACCCGCACGACCAGCTGCACGTTCGGGCCGGCGCAGCGGGTGTCCGCGGCGCCCGCGACGTCCAACGACGGCGCGGTGAACCGCCAGCTGTCGACCTCCACCAGGTCCCGGTCGGCAGGACCGGCGAAGGTGAAGTACACGTCGTGCACGCCGGAGACGCCGTGGAGGTCGGTCCCGACCTCGGTCCACTCCCCGACCGGCCCGTCGACCGGGATGGTGGCGACCACCGGCCCGGCGCGGTCGTCCAGGCGGACCTGGATGCTCGTGCCCTCCGCCAGCGGCTTGACCCGCGCCGACACACCCGTGGCGCCGGTGCCGAAGTCGGCCGAGGAGAGCGAGGTCCAGTCACCGGCGTCGACGTCGTGCAGCGCCAGTCGCGGCACGTCGTTCGGCGCGTTGAGCCGCTTGGTGGCCAGGCCCTGCTGCCAGGCGATCGTCTCCGCCTCGATCACCCGGTACGGGTCGAGGTGGCGGATCTGCTCGACGCCGTCGTAGGTGCCGACGACCTCCTTCACGGTCCCGTCCGCGTTGAACCCCAGCTTCGCGATGTGCGGGCTGCGGAACCCCTGCGTCGCGCCGCCGGTGATGCGGCGGTTCAGCGTCTGCGCGTGGTAGGTGAAGTAGTACTCGCCGCCCAGCTCGAAGACGGACTGGTGGTTGTTGCCACCGGCGCCGAAGTAGTTGCCGGGGTTCTTGAAGATCACGCCCGCGTAGTTCTGCGGCGTCCAGGGCCCCATGGGGCTGTCGGCCATCAGGTAGGCGATGGCGCCGGTCGGCGGGCCGGTCGGGGCGTTCGGGGCGCCGC
>NZ_JBFAAX010001433.1:0-1138 GCF_040639995.1 Actinosynnema sp. NPDC023658
CGGCGCGAGTTCGCGGAGGAGCTGGGCGTGCCGGTGCCCGACGGGGAGTGGGTGCCGTTGGGCGAGGTGCGGCAGTCCGGCGGCAAGGTGGTGACGGCGTGGGCCGTGGCGGGCGACCTCGATCCCGATCGGGTGGTTCCTGGGACGTTCACCCTGGAGTGGCCGCGCGGGTCGGGGCAGCTGCGGGAGTACCCGGAGGTCGACCGGGTCGCCTGGTTTCCTCTGGTCCAGGCGCGGGTAAAAGTGGTGAAGGCCCAACGTGAGCTGCTCGACCGACTCGTCTCAGATCACTCTTTCGAGTGATACTGAAGTCATCGAGAGGGTAAAGCGTCCGGTTGGACGTTTGGGTGCGGTCCGGATGGGTGATTCATCCTCATGTCCGCCACCGAACACACTCGTGCCGCCACCCTGAGTGGCGGCGGACCCGGAAATCCTCGAAATGACTTTGCGTAACCGTGACCATGACGGACGTCACTACTGCGGCGTTAAACCCGCCGTCCCGTCGCTATGCGTGGTCGGTCTAAGCTGTCGCAGCCGCACGACTTCTGCCAGGATTGCTCCATCAGTGTGATGGGGTGGCCCGGCAGCTTGATTACGCGTCACGATCCGGCCGCGAGTGCCTCCCTCTGGAGGAAGCCTTCGTTGACGGGTGAAAGACGTCACTGTGGGCGACGATGACCGTGAAGCCGGGAACGAACGGAGCAGTCCGATCGTTGCACTCGGTGAGCAACAAGCCTGGGCCCCGGCCCTGAGCCGAGCGAAAGGACACCGCCATGGCCGACCGCGTTCTACGGGGTAGCCGGCTCGGAGCAGTCAGCTACGAGACCGACCGCAATCACGACCTCGCCCCGCGCCGGTCGGTGCGGTACGCCTGCCCCAAGGGCCACGACTTCGAGGTCCCGTTCTCCGACGACGCCGAGATCCCGCACACCTGGGAGTGTCGCCTGCACGGCCAGGAGTCGAAGATCATCGACGGTGCCGAGCCGGAGGCGAAGAAGATCAAGCCGCCGCGCACGCACTGGGACAAGCTCCTGGAGCGGCGCACGATCCCGGAGCTCGAGGAGCTGCTGGACGAGCGGCTGGAGGAGCTGAAGGGGCGGCGCACCCGCACCGCCTGACGCTGTGACGTGCGAGGGGC
>NZ_JBFAAX010001434.1:0-1137 GCF_040639995.1 Actinosynnema sp. NPDC023658
CGCGCAGCAGCCCGTCGCCCGCCAGGTCGGACACCTGCGGCAGCCTGATCAGGTCGGGCGGGTTGTCCGCGAGCAGGCGCGGCGCGTTCTGCGTCAGCACCGCGTACTGCTCCTCGCGCACGTCCCACGTGACGTTCGGGTGCTGCCGGGTGAACTCCTCGGTGAGGGCTCGGGCCAACGGGAAACCGGCCTCGAAGCGGGCGTGCAGCAGCACCGGTCCGGTGCCGCAGTCCGGTTCGGACACCGCGGTCGTCGACGCGCCCGTGACGGCCGGCCGGTCGGCGCCGGGTGCCGCGCAGCCGGCCAGGACCACCGACGCCAGGGCGGCGCCGGCGATCGCTCGCCATGGTCTTGTAGGGGGCAACATCGTCTCCCTCGGCCGAGCTAAATCGTGTTAGCCTCCCGGAGTTTCGGGTTGGTACGACCCGGTGTCAAGGACGCTGGTGTCCGATGAGGACGGAGGGCGGCGTTGGGGCGACGACGCATCACGCTGGCCGACGTGGCGAAGGCGACCGGTGTCTCGACCACCACCGTGTCCCTGGTGCTCGCCGGCCGCGGTCGGGACCTGCGCATCTCCGAAGAGGTGGAGCGCCGCGTGCGCTCGACCGCGCAGGAGCTGGGCTACCGGCGCAACACGCTGTCGGTCGGCCTGCGCACCGGGCGCTCCCGGACGATCGGGTTGGTGTCCGACACCGTGGCGTCCTCGCTGCTGGCCGGGGACATGATCAAGGGGGCCGTGGAGGCCGCCCACCAGCGCGGCTTCATGCTGTTCATCGGTGAGACCGGCGGTGATCCCGACGTCGAGCGCGCCCTGATCGAGGCGATGCACGACCGCCAGGTCGACGGCATCATCTTCGCGGCGATGTACACCCGGAAGGTCGTCGTGCCCGAGGGCTTGGCACAGGGCCCGGCGGTGCTGCTCAACGCCCTGCCCGCGGCGTACTCGCCGGTGCCGGCCGTGCTGCCGGACGAGGTGGAGGCCGGTCGGGCCGCCGCGCGGATCCTCGTCGACGCGGGCCACCGCGAGGGCGTGCACCTGGTGGGCGCCGGTCCCGGGCTGGAGGACGTGCCCCCGAACAGCATCGCGGCCCGGGAGCGGCTGATCGGCATGTGCCAGGTGTTCGACGCCGCGGGCGT
>NZ_JBFAAX010001435.1:0-1136 GCF_040639995.1 Actinosynnema sp. NPDC023658
GGCCTGGTACACGCTCAACAACCTCGTGGGCACCGCGCCGTCGGCCACCCAGTCGTTCGAGGCGGAGAGCGCGGCCCTGTCCGGTGGCGCCGGGGTCAACACCGACCACACCGGCTACTCCGGCGCGGGCTTCGTCGACGGCTACGGCACCGCCGGCGCGACCACCAGGTTCGCCGTGAACGCGACGACGGCCGGTTCGCACAACGTCGGCCTGCGCTACAGCAACGGGCCCAACCCGTCGTCCGGGACCAAGACCGTCAGCGTCTACGTCAACGGCGCGAAGGTCAGGCAGGTCGCCCTGGCCGACACGGGCACCTGGGACACGTGGGCGACGCACACCGAGGCGTTGACGCTGAGGGCGGGCGCGAACACCATCGCCTACAAGGTGGACAGCGGCGACATCGGGCACGTCAACCTGGACTACCTCACCGTCACCCCGGCCCAGCGCGTCGCCCTCTACAGCGGGGGCGGCACGGAGAACTGGCGCAACGCCGACGGCAGCGCGCCGTCGTGGCCGGTCTCGGGCGGCTCGATGGAGGCGCTCGGCGGTGACATCCGCAGCCGGCAGGTGTTCGGGGACTTCAAGCTGCACCTGGAGTTCTGGCTGCCGAACCTGCCGTCCACCGTGACCGGCCAGCAGCGCGCCAACAGCGGCGTGTACCTCCAGGACCGCTACGAGCTCCAGATCCTGGACAGCTACGGCAAGCAGGCGCTGGCCGCCGACGACGCGGCGAGCATCTACCTCAAGAGGGCCGCGTCGTCCAACGCCGCCACCGCACCGCAGACGTGGCAGACCTACGACGTCACGTTCCGGGCGGCCCGCTTCGACAGCGCGGGCGTGAAGACCGAGAACGCCCGCGTCACCGTGGTGTGGAACGGCGTGACCGTGCACCAGGACTTCGCGATCGACGGGCCGACCGGCAACGGCGCGGCCGAGGGCCCGACCGCGGGACCGCTCCGGCTCCAGGACCACGGCGACCCCGGTGAGAACGTCCGCTTCCGCAACATCTGGGTCGAACCGCTCGGGTAGCGCACGACACCCCGGGGGCGCCCCGCCCCGGGGGGGGGGGCGGCCGCGGCGGGGGGGGCGGGGGGGCCGGGGGCGGGTCGACAAGCGCCCCCCCCCCCGCATAGGC
>NZ_JBFAAX010001436.1:0-1136 GCF_040639995.1 Actinosynnema sp. NPDC023658
GTTGTCCAGCCCCGCCCTGATCGCCGCCGCGTCGCCCTCGACCTCGGTCGGGTAGTACCGCTGCGACCCGGCGACGTTCGACGCGCCGCCGGCGTCGCCGACGATCATCAGGTCCTCGTCGGTCCAGGAGCGCACCACCTCGTCGAGGTCGTGGCTGACGTGCGCCGGGCGGCCGTTGACCAGGTTGTACGACGCCATCACGCCGGTCGCCGCGTCGGCCGAGATGGCGGGCTTGAACGCGGCCTCGTCGTAGTCCTTCAGGATCCGCGGCGGCACGATCGAGTCGACGTGGACGCGGTCGTCCTCGACGTTGTAGGCGAGGTAGTGCTTCAACGTCGGCGCGGCCTGAAGGTAGTCGGGGTGGTCGCCCTGGACGCCCCGGCCGAACGCGGTCGAGATCGCGCCGGTCAGGTACGGGTCCTCCGAGTAGCCCTCCTCGTTGCGGCCCCACCTCGGGTCGCGCAGCAGGTTCACCACCGGCGCCCACAGGTTGAGGCCGTTGAACGCGGGGTCGAGCGCGTGGAAGCCGCGCGCCTCGCGACCGGTCACCGCGCCGACCCGGCGGACCAGGTCCGGGTCCCAGGTGTTGGCCAGGCCCAGGGCCTGCGGGAACACCGTCGACTCGCCCAGCCACGCCACCCCGTGCAGCGCCTCGGTGCCGGTCTTGAACGCGCCGATCCCGAGCCTCGGGATGGCCGGCTGGTACTGGTGCAGCAGGGAGATCTTCTCGTCGAGCGTGAGCCTGCCCAGCAGGTCGGTGATCCGGGTGGCGCGGGGCAGGTCCGGGTCGCGGAACGGCGGCTCCTGGGCGTGCGCGGGCAGCGGCGCCATCAGCAGCAACGCCACCAGCGGCAACAACATCGAGCGGCGGGCTCTCGACACGGACGTCCCCTTCGTCTCGGGGCAGCGACGGCTCTCGGTCATCGAAGCGCTTCGACTCAGCACCGTAGAGGGCCGGGCGTGACGGAGGCAACAGCCTGGGCGAAGGGAATTGTTAGCGCTTACATCGAGCCGGACGGCCCCTTCGACGGACGGACCCGCCCCTGCGCGGCACGGGAGGGGCCGGGTCCACGGTAGAGCGGTGGTGCGGTGGAGCGGGGGGGCGGTGGGGGGGTGGTGCAGTCGTGGGGGGGGAG
>NZ_JBFAAX010001437.1:0-1134 GCF_040639995.1 Actinosynnema sp. NPDC023658
CAACGTCACCCTCTGTTTGGGGGGGTTGATCCCGGACCCGGCCCCGCCCCCGCTGTCGCCCGCCTCCCCCCCCCGCCCCCACCGCGACCGCCCGGCCGTGACGGGCGCCGACCGGGAAGGGGACGAGGTCGGCCCCGACGCGCGGGAGGCGATCGCCTCGGTGGTGGAGTGGATCCGCTCGCGCGGCTTGGACTACCCCACCGAGGGGCTGGTGGCGGACCGCTTCGAGGCGGGCTGGAGCGTGTACGCGCCGGTGGACGTCGACGAGACCGATCCGATGGCGTTCCTGGACATGCCGGTCGGCCGGTCGGTGTTCCTGGTGGGCGACTCCGGGCGGATCAAGGAGACGTCGAGCTCGGTCCCGCCGCGGCAGGCGGAGGCGCGGTTCACCGCCGAGGAGCGCGCCGCGGACCGCATGCTCGACCTGGAGTGGGCGGCCGTCCAGCTCAAGGAGGAAGGCGCCATCCAGGACTTCACGATCGTCGACACCCCTCCCGAGGAGGCGGTCGCCCGGGAGGCCTCGGCGCTCATCGAGCCGATCGTGCAGCAGCTGGCGCTGCACGGCCCGCCGGGCTGGGGGCGGTTCGGCGCGGTGTTCGTGATGACCGTGTCCGCCGAGGTGGGCCGGGTGCGGTTCTGGACCGGGCAGCCGAACGACGTGGTGGCGGTGCCCGAGCCGATCATGGCGCTGGTCCGCCGCCAGCGCGAGGTCGCGGCGCGGATGCCGGCCGGACCGTGGTGGCGCCTGCTGATGACCGTCACCCACCACGGCGAGACGACGGTGGACTACGACTACGGCGACCGGCCCATCCCCCGGGAAGACCTCCTGCCCGCCGAGCACTACCGCAACGACCTGGCCGCCTACCCGCGCGCCCATGTGCCGGACTGGCTCACCGACTACCTCGCCACCGCCGACGCACCCGCCGCTCCCGCGGCCGAGGCCGGTCCGCCGGCGGTACTGGACACCGAGATCGCCTTCAGGCGGCTGCACGCCGACTCCCGGGAGATCGCCTACGGCGGCCAGTCGGTCGCGCTCGACGAGGTCGACTGGGTCCGGTACCACAGCACGCACACCACCACGAAGCGCGTCTTCGGCCTCAGGGTTCACCACTCCCTCTGGTACTTCTCGGCGGG
>NZ_JBFAAX010001438.1:0-1132 GCF_040639995.1 Actinosynnema sp. NPDC023658
CGGCGCGTTCGCCGGTGATCCCCATCGAGCTCATGCAGTACACGAACCCGGAGGAGGCCCGCGCGATCTCGCGGCACCGGTCGTCGCCGCACGCGGGCGCGGCCAGCAGCACCGCGGCGACACCGACGTCCGCCGCGTGCGCCAGGTAGTCCGACGACTCCTCCAGCGGCAGGTCCGGCACGATCGAGCCGCGCACGCCGACCGCCGCCAGGTGGTCGAGGTACCCGGCCACACCGCGCCCCGGCGTCAACGTCATCGCCACGTTCGCGTACGTCATGACGACCAGCGGCACGTCCACGTCGAGCCCGGCCAGCTCGTCGAGCAGCGGCCTCGGCCGTCCACCGCGCGCGGCGGACAGGGCGGCGGCCCGCTGCACGGTCGGCCCGTCCAGCATCGGGTCGGAGAACGGCAGGCCGATCTCCACCGCGTCCGCACCGGCCTCCGCCGCGCCGCGCACCAGGTCCAGCCAGTCCGGCACGACACCCGCCATCACGTACGGGACCAGCAGCCGGCGCCCACCGGCGCGGGCGGCTCGCAAGTGCTCTTCCACCGTGGCCACGGCGACGCTCATCGGAGGTGCTCCCTGATCTGCTGGATGTCCTTGTCACCGCGGCCGGACAACGTGACCAGCACCGTCGACCCGGCGGCCAGCTCACCGGTCGCGGCGGCGTCGACCACCCACGCCAGGGCGTGCGCCGACTCGAGCGCGGGGAGGATCCCCTCGGTCCTGGTCACCAGCTTCAACGCGCGCAGGGCCTGCTCGTCGGTGACGCTGCTGTAGTGCGCGCGGCCGGACTCCGCGAGGTGCACGTGCTCCGGGCCGACGCCCGGGTAGTCGAGCCCGGCCGAGATCGAGTGCGCTTCGAGCACCTGGCTGTCGTCGTCCTGCAGGAAGTGCGACATGAACCCGTGCAGCACGCCGAGCTTGCCCTTGTCGACCGCGCTGCCGCCGGCCGCCTCGACGCCGACCAACCGGGCGGGGGTGTCGACGAACCCGGCGAACGTGCCCGCCGCGTTCGACCCGCCGCCGACGCACGCCACCACCACGTCCGGCACGGCGGCGGGCAGCCGGTCGGCGCACTGGGCACGGGCCTCGTCCCCGATGACGCGCTGGAACTCGCGCACCATCCAC
>NZ_JBFAAX010001439.1:0-1131 GCF_040639995.1 Actinosynnema sp. NPDC023658
CGGGGTGCACCAGTGCGTCGGGCAGCTGCTGGCCCGCCTGGAGATGCGCGTCGCCCTGCGCGCGCTGGTGACCGAGCTGCCCGACCTGCGCCTGGCCGTGCCGTTCGAGGAGGTCGGGTTCAGGTTCGACGCGCCGATCTACGGCCTGCGGTCCCTGCCGGTCACCTGGTGACCTCCGGCGCCGCGCGGGCGCATGACCAGCGCGGCCACGTGGTAGCTGCACGGCGTGGAGCCCGGGTTGGCGTAGCCGTGGACGACGTCGGCGGCGAAGTAGGCGGAGTCGCCCGCGTCGAGGTGGACGGCCTGTCCGCCGAGGGTCAGGCGCAGGCTGCCGGACTCGACGGCGACGAACTCGTGCGAGCCGGGGGCGTAGGCCGGGAACTCGCCCGCGTCGCAGCCGGGCGGGAGCGTGGTGCGGATCCACTCGAAGTTCACGCCGGGCACGACCGGGGTGAGGATGGTCCGCCGCCAGCCGCCCGGCTCGTCGACGGTGTCCTGGTCGGCGGCGCGGCGGACGACCACCCGCCGGCCCTGGGCCACCAGGTCGGCCAGCGGGACGCCGAGCCCGTCCGCGATGCGGGCCAGCACGACGACCGTCGGCGCCTTCTGCCCGCGTTCGACCGAGGACAGCATGCTCACGCTCACCGAGGCCGCGTCGGCCAACTGCTGCAACGTCAGGCCGCGGTCGTGCCGCAGGCCTTGGACGCGACCACCCAGCACGACGAGGTCCAGCATTTCGCTATGATGACATAGTCATTCGCTATAGAGAAACGGGCACCCCGTGACACCCGCCGAAGCGACCGTCCGACCCGCCGGGGTCGCGGACCTCGAAGCCGTGGCCGGCATCTACGCCCACTACGTCGACCACACCGTCGCGACCTTCGCGGAGGTCGCGCCCGACGTGGCGGAGTGGGAGCAGCGGTTGGCCGACCTCACCGGCCGCGGCCTGCCGTTCCTCGTCGCGGAGCTGTCCGGCGCGGTGGTCGGCTTCGCGTTCACCTCGCCGTGGCGGCCGAAGCCCGCGTACCGGCACACCGTGGAGGACACGATCTACCTCGCACCGGGGGCGACCGGTCGCGGCCTGGGCACCGCGCTGCTCCGCGAGGTGGTCCGCGGCTCCGCCCGCGCGGG
>NZ_JBFAAX010001440.1:0-1130 GCF_040639995.1 Actinosynnema sp. NPDC023658
GCCCTCCTGACCCGGGCGCTGCTCCTGGCGGACGACCCGCCGACGCCGACGCCGCGCTGGCTGCCGCCGGAGACGACGATGCCACCACGGTGCTGCGCGCCTTGGTCCGCTACGAGATGGACGACCGGGACCACGCGTTGCGACTGCTCAGAACACTGCCGCGCGAGCACACCGGGGCCGCGGCCGTCAGGGTGCTGGTGTCGTTCGGCACCGGCAGGTACCCGGACGTCGTAGCGGAATACGACACCCGTGTCCGACCGCACTTCCGAGCCCTCGTGTCCGCGCAACCGCATGGAGCCGCCGTCGCGTCCCTCGCCACGGCGGCCGCGTGCACGGCGCTCGTCGAGTCGGGAGCCGCGCCGGAGGCTCTGGCCCTGACGCGCGAGGCGCTGGACCTGCTGCCGGACGCACTGCCGGAGCGCCTGCCGCCGCTGATCGTCGAGGTCGACTGCCTGACCTCCGAGGGACGGCTCGTCGAAGCCCACCACGCCGCGGAAGCGCTCCGCGACTGGGGACTCGCCACCCACGGACCGCAGGCCACAGGTGCCGGGCTGGCCTACCTGGGCGTAATCTGCGCTGCCCACGGTTCTCATCACCGAGCCGCCGCGCACATGCGGGAAGCCACCGGGCTGGCGTACGAGCGCAACTTCCTGCACGTCCGCCGCCGGCGCCTGGCCCTGCTGGCCGGGTACGAGGCGGTCTGCGGGAACTTCGACGCGGCTCGCGCCGCGATCCGCGAAGCGACGCGGGAGGGGCGGTCGGGTGAGGAGTTCGCCGCGATGCTGCTGCGCAACGCGCAGGCGTTACTGCTCGCGTGCGGAGGTGCGCTGCGGGACGCCGCTGATCATCTCCGCCGCTCAGCGGACCACGCCGCCGCGCGCGGAGCCCCCGGACGGACGATCACCGCCCTGCACCTGCTGGCCAGGTTGGGGCACGCCCGCGACGCGGCCCGGCGACTCGCCGACGCCGACGTCGACCGGTCACCGGTCTCGCACGCCCAGGTCGGGCACATCCGCGCCCTCGTCGACCGGGATCCCGCTGCTCTGCTGGACGTCGCCGCGGAGTGGGAGCGGATGCGCATGTGGCACCTCGCCGCCGAGGCGAACGACGTCGCCGCCGCCGCGCTCTCC
>NZ_JBFAAX010001441.1:0-1128 GCF_040639995.1 Actinosynnema sp. NPDC023658
GGACCGGCGCGGCCTACCAGCAGGCGTTGGCGGCGGCGGAGCTGGCGCGGCTGGACCCGGGGCTGCCGGACCGGGTGCGGTGGTCGGAGCTGGGCGCGTACCGGCTGCTGCTGGGCGCGGCGCCGGACGAGGTGCTGGCCGGGTTGTCCGACGTGCTGCTGCGGACGTTGGAGGTCTACCTCGACTCCGGCTGCGAGGTGCGCGCGGCGGCCGAGCGGCTGCACCTGCACCGCACCAGCCTGTACTACCGGCTGGGTCGGATCGCGGAGCTGACCGGCCGGGACCTGTCCGACGGCGGCGCCCGGCTGGAGCTGCACCTGGCGCTCAAGCTCGTCCGGCTGGCGCGACGCCCGTAGGGTCGACGGGGTGCTGCTGTGGATCAACGGCCCGTTCGGGGGCGGCAAGACGCAGACCGCCCACGAGATCCGGCGTCGCCTGCCGGGCAGTTTCGTCAGCGACCCCGAGCACGTGGGGTTCGCGTTGCGCCGGATGACGCCGCCCGCGTTGCGCACCGACTTCCAGCACCTGGCGGCGTGGCGGCTGGGTGTGGTCGAGGTGCTGGACCGGGCGTTGCGCGGGCACCCCGGGGTGGTCGTGGTGCCGATGACGGTGGTGGAGCCCGCCTACTTCCGGGAGGTCGTCGGCGGGTTGCGGGACCGGGGGCACGACGTGCGGCACTTCGCGCTGCTGGCCGACCGGGAGACGGTGGCGCGTCGGCTGCGGGAACGCGAACTCGTGCACACGGCGCGCAACGCGCTGGGCGGGAACGCGCCCCGGTTGGGGCAGAGCGCCGCGCACCGGGCGCTGGACCGCTGCCTGGAGCGGTTGCGCGGGCCGGAGTTCGCGGAGCGCGTGTGGACCGACCACCTCAGCGTGGCCCAGGTGGCCGACCGCGTCGCCGCGTCCGCCGGGTTGGTGCTGACGCCGAACACCGACGGCAGGCTGCGCGGGGCGGGGGGGGGGGGGTGGTCGTCGGTGAAGCACATCCGCTTCGACTGACCGGCTGGCACGGGCGCCCGGGGTGGGCGGCCCGAACCGCCGCGTGCGGAACCGGGGGACACGGCCCGGCGGACGCGCTAGGGTGATCAACTTCCTGGCCGACGTCAAGGAGTGACGTGCCCGACGACC
>NZ_JBFAAX010001442.1:0-1128 GCF_040639995.1 Actinosynnema sp. NPDC023658
GGCCAGGTAGGCCGCGGCGGCGTCCACCCGTTCCGCGCCGACGGTGTTGGCGGGCACCGGACCGACGCCGTCGGCCACCCCGGCGTTGAGGTCGGGCAGCACGGGCAGCCCCGCGCGCACGCACTCGTCCCAGAACGCGGCGTCCAGCACGTGCAGCTGGTCGCGGTGCGGCCTGCGGACGGGGATGGGCCCGTCGACGCCGTGGTCACCGCCCGGGAAGTCGGTGTCGCGCTCGATCCTGCGGTAGAACGGCAGGACGTGGTCCCAGGACCACTCGGGGTTGCCCAGGTCGACCCACTCCGCGAAGTCACCGGGCAGGGCGCGCATGGCCACCGCGCCGTTGACCGAGGACGACCCGCCGACGACCTTGCCCAGCCGGTAGGGGAACCGGCCCCACAGCGCGCGCGTGCCGCGACCGGCGCCGCCGCCGCGCAGGTTGGCCAGGTAGTCCCAGTTGTGGCCCTCCAGGATCAGCTTCGTCCCGTCCCGCAACGGGTTCGGCGTCGTCGGCGCGAGCGGCTGGTCGGGGCCCGCCTCCAGCACCAGCACCCGCCGTCCCGCGGCGGCGAGCCTGGCCGCGACCACGGAACCCGCCGATCCCGCGCCGACCACGACCACGTCCCACTCCGGTGCGCCGGTCACGGCTTCGCGTCCCGGACGGCCTCGATCACCCTGGCGAAGTCGGCCACGTTGGCGTTGCTGAACAACGCCTCGATGATCTCCTGCTCGGCGGCGGCGTCGATGCCGAACTCCGAGCGCAGCGCGCCGATGATGCCGACGGCGTGCAGCGAGTCGCCGCCGACCTCGAAGAACCCGTCCTCCACCCCGAAGTCGGTGTGGCCCAACTGCTCCGACCACAGCTTGAGCAGCTTGCGCTCCACGTCGCCGCGCGGCGCCAACCGGGCTTCCGGCTCGGCCGCGTCGCGCCAGGGCGCGGGCAGCGCGGTGTGGTCGACCTTGCCGTTGGCGGTGAGGGGCACCGCGTCGACGGTCACGTAGTGGTTGGGCACCATGTAGCCGGGCAGCTGGTCGGACAGCGCGGCCCGCAGCACGGCCGGGTCGGCGTCCTCGGGCCGGTCGACGACGAGGTAGGCGGCCAGTTGCCGCTGCCCGCTCTGCGGGTGGGCC
>NZ_JBFAAX010001443.1:0-1127 GCF_040639995.1 Actinosynnema sp. NPDC023658
GTTCGGCCTGCTCACCCACCGGCAGGTGGCGAAGCCGACCTACCACCTGTACACCTTCATGGCCCGGATGGGCCCGCACGTGCTGGCCCGCGGCGCCGACCACCTCGTGTGCGCCGCGGACGACGGCCGCGTCACCGTGCTGGCCTGGCAGCCCGTCGGCGGCACGGACGGCCCGGACGCGCCCGAGCGGCACGACGTGCGGCTGTCGGTGCCGATGACCGGTCCGCGCGCGTTCGTCCGCCGGGAACGGGTCAACGAGCACGACGGCAACGCGTTCGGCGCGTGGCGCGAGCTGGGCCGCCCGCGCTCCCCCGACCGCCGGGCGCTGGACCTGCTGCACGACTGCGCGCGCCCGGCCGTGGAGCACCGGTCGGACGCGGTGGTGGACGGGCGGGTCGAGCTCGACCTGGTCCTGGCCCGGCACGAGGTCACGTTCGTCGAGCTCACGCCGGTGCACCCGGAGGAGCACGTCGGCCTGGACGACCGGCGGATGCTCGGCGGGTCCGACAACCGGCTCGTCGCACCGCACGAGAGGCCGTGACCGTGGCGCTCGAGCGCCGCGGCGACCCGGCGGCCGAGATCGGCGCGGGCATCCTGTCGCGCATCGCGTCGGTCGTGTACTGGTTCCTCGTCGTCGAGGCCATGCTGCTGCTGACGACCGCGCCCGGGTTCGTCGCGCTGCTGCTCCTGGACCGCAGCGCGGGCAACGCGCCGCTGATCGGGCTGTGCTTCGCGCCCGTGGCGCCGGCGCTGTCGGCCGCCGTCTACGCCTGGCGGGTGTTCCTGAACGACCGGGACCTCTCCCCCGCCCGGCACTTCCGGCGCGGCTACCGGCTCAACTGGCTGGACGTGCTGCGCTGGTGGCTGCCCGCGCTGGCGGTGCTCACCGTGATCGGGTTCAGCCTGGCCAACCTGGAGCTGGCCGGCGTGCCCACCGGGTACGGCCTCGTGCTCGTCGTCGTCGCGGTCGCGGTGCTGGTGTGGTCGACCCAGGCGCTGGTGCTGTCCTCCACGCTCTCGCTGCGCACCCGGGACACCGCGCGGCTGGCGTCCTACTACCTCGCCGCCCGACCGGCGAGCGCGCTCGGCGCGTTGTCGCTGCTCGTCGCGGCCGGCGGACTCGTGGT
>NZ_JBFAAX010001444.1:0-1126 GCF_040639995.1 Actinosynnema sp. NPDC023658
CGTCTTCACGCCCGCGTGGGCGAACAGGGCGTACGGGTGGTCGGAGTGCTGCCCGGCCCACCCGGTCTACGACCCGGAGCCGGGCACCAGGTAGGTCACCGGCACGCGGGCCTGGCCGCCGGTCATGAGCGAGAACTTGTGCGCCTGGTTGACGATCTGCTCGAACGCCAGGTACAGCAGGGCCGGGATCTGGAACTCGATCACCGGACGGCGACCGCGCAACGCGGCTCCGGTGGCGAAGCCGGTGAACGCCTGCTCCGACAGCGGCGTGTCCAGCACCCGGTCCGGTCCGAACCGCTTGAGCAGGCCCGCGGTCACGTTCGAGACCGCCACGCGGACGTCCTCGCCCAGCACGAACACCGCCGGGTCGCGCGCCATCTCGTCACCGAGCGCCCGGTTGAGCGCCTTCTGGTAGGACAACCACGGCATCAGCCACCACCGCCCGGACGCCCGCGCATCCCGGTGGCGTACAGGTGGTCGAGCGCGCCGACCGGGTCGGGGTGCGGGCTGCCGAGCGCGAACGCGACCGCCGCGTCCACTGTGGACTCGACCTCCGCGTCGACCCCCTCCCGCTCCTCCGCGGTCAACCGCTCGCCCTGGATCACCACCGGGTCCCTCCGACGTCCACTCCGGACCTCTTCGTCGTCGCGGTAGCGGACCCGGACCTTGTGCTCCCACGTGTGGTGCGCGTCGAACCGGTAGGTCAGGCACTCGACCAGCGACGGCCCGCCGCCCGCACGAGCGCGGTCCACCGCCTCGCGTGCCGCGTCGAGCACCGTCCGCGGGTCCATCCCGTCCACCGTCACCGAGGGCATCCCGAACGCCGCGCCACGTCCGGTGATCGTGCCGGCGACCGAGTCCGCGACGGTCAGGGTGGTGGCGTAACCGTTGTTCTCGCAGACGAACAGCACCGGCAGCCGCCACAGGGCGGCGAGGTTCATCGCCTCCAGCAGCACGCCCTGGTTGACCGCGCCGTCACCGAAGAAGCTGACCGCGACCTGGTCGCCGCCCTCCTGCCTGGCGGCCCAGGCCGCACCGGCGGTGATCGCGCCGTTCGCACCGACGATCGCGTTCGCGCCGAGGATGCCCAGCCCGAAGTCCGCGGCGTGCATGGACCCGCCGCGCC
>NZ_JBFAAX010001445.1:0-1125 GCF_040639995.1 Actinosynnema sp. NPDC023658
GCTCTGCGCGCGCGCCACCCCTCGGTGCTGAACGTGGTGCGGCGGTTGCTGGCGCCCCTGGCCGGTGACGAGCCGTACGACCTGGCCGCGGCGGGCGCCGGGTTCCCGATGGAGTTCACCGGGGCGTTGATGGGCCTGCCCGAGGCCGACTGGCCGGAGCTGGCCAGGCTCACCACGATGGCCATCGCGCCGGAGGACCCGTCGTTCGGCGCGGAGGCCGGGCACGGTTCGCTGGTCGCCGCGCACCACGAGCTGTTCGAGTACTTCGCCGAGCAGGTCCAGGGCCGCGGCGAGCGCGACGACCTGATCGGCTTCCTCAAGGCGATGGACCTCGGCGGTCGTCGGATGCGCGCCGACGAGCTGGTCTACAACTGCTACAGCCTGCTGCTGGGTGCGAACGTCACCACGCCGCACGCCGTGGCCGGGACCGTGCTGGCGTTCACCGAGCACCCCGACGAGTACGCCCGGCTCACCGGCGACGAGCACCGCACGTCGCTCGCCGTGGAGGAAGGGCTGCGCTGGGCGTCACCGGCCAACCACTTCATGCGCTACGCGGTGGTCGACACCGAGCTGAGCGGGCAACCGATCCGGGCGGGCGAGGCCGTGGTGGCGTGGCTGGGGTCGGCCAACCGCGACGAGCAGGTCTTCGAGGACCCGTACCGGTTCGACGTCGGCCGCCTGCCGAACCGCCACGTGGCGTTCGGGTTCGGCCCGCACTACTGCATCGGGGCGCCGCTCGCGCGCATCGCCCTGCGCCTGCTGTTCGGGGAGGTCGTGCGGCTGGTCGAGCGGTTCGACCTCGCCGGACCGGTGGCGCACCTGAGGTCCAACTTCGTGGCGGGCATCCGCAGCATGCCGGTGCGCGCCGTCCTGCGGCCCGGTGCCGCGGCCGAACTGGGGGAAGGTGCCGATGTCGTCTCCGCCACGCCGAGGTAGGTGGTTGCTGCGGCGTCCCGACCCGGACGCCGCCGCCCGCCTGTTCGTGTTCCCCTACTCGGGGCTGGGCGCGTCGATGTACGCCCGGTGGCCCGCGCGCGTCGGCGCGATGGAGGTCTGCGCCGTGCAGCCGCCCGGCCGGGAGAACCGCATCCGCGAGCCGCACTACGGCGGGTACGCCGACCTGGC
>NZ_JBFAAX010001446.1:0-1121 GCF_040639995.1 Actinosynnema sp. NPDC023658
GCACGGCCGCGGCGTTGGCCGCCAGGTCGGTCGGGAGCTGGTCGCTGACCACGATCGCGCACTTGACTCAGGCCGTCGGAGCGCGGGTCGCGCCCCTGGTAGAGGAACTGCAGGTTGCAGGGGTCGATGGTCTTGGTCTGGTCGGGGTTGGTGCGGACGATGTCACCGTGGCTGATGTCGTTGGTCCAGGTGGCACCGCTGTTGGCCTTGCCGGCGAACGGGTTGCTCTCGGTCGCGGCCTGCGGCGTCCACGAGCCGGCCAGGCTGGAGGCCGTGAACGAGCGGAAGAAGCGCCCGTTCCTCCCCTGCGCCTCGACGATCATCAGGTACTGGTTCTGGTCCTTGACCTTGTAGACCTCGACCGCCTCGAACAGGTTGGCCGCCGTGTCGCTCATGATCTTCGTGTAGGACGAGCCGAAACTGCCCGGGAAGTTCCCGATCGGCATGGCGGCGCGGTAGATGTTGCCGCGGTCGTCGGCGAAGAACAGGTACATGTTCGAGCCGTCGGCGATGAGCGTCTGGTCGATGGGAGCCCCGATGGGGAGGCTGCCCGTGAACAGCGTCTGCGGCGCGGACCAGCCGTTGGGGTTGGTCGGGTCGCTGGAGGTGCGGTAGGAGAAGGCCGGCCCGCCCCACTGGTAGGCGAGCACCCAGATGTTCTTCGGCGCGAAGTAGAACAGCGTCGGCGCGACGGCGCCGATGGACAACGTGTTCTGGGTGGCGGTGGCCATGTCGGACCAGTTCGTGAAGGGGCTGAAGCTCATCGACCCCCAGCCGTCCCTGGTGTCGTGCGTCGTGCCGTAGACGATGTGCTTGCCGTTGTAGACGACGCTGGTGAAGTCCTTGAGCGAGACCCACCCGGACTTCGGGTTCGCCAGCGCGCCTGTCGACGTCCAGCGGTACGTCGACGGTAGCGAGCACGCGCCGTTGCCCCCGCCGACCCGGACGAGCTGCCACTGCTGGTTGCTCCCACCCCAGTCGCTGTACTGCACCACGTTGCCGCCGTCGGCCGTCGACGCGCCCTGCACCTCGACGGCCTTGTTGCTGTTGCGGTTGATCAGCCGCACGTAGCCGCCGTCGGAATCGGCCAGGCGGAACTGCTGGTTGGTGCCGTTGCCGTC
>NZ_JBFAAX010001447.1:0-1121 GCF_040639995.1 Actinosynnema sp. NPDC023658
TCAGCGGCTTGTCAGCCGTGTTCGACAACCTGTGGTCGTGACCGCTGCCCGGACGGGTCGGCGCTGCTCGGAGACCTGCACGAGAAAGGGGCGGTTCCTCCCCGGTGATCTCCACGACGTCACCGACGACGTAGTAGGGCGAGTCGGGTTCGAGCCGCTGCGCGTTCCAGATGCCCAGTTGGGCGCTGGTCAGGTCGAGGACCGCGGCGGCCGGTGGCACGTCCGCGGTCGTCGGGCGCTGGGCGTGGGCAGTGCTCAACTCGTGCTCCTGGAATCGGGGGTGTGCCGCGCTCAGAGCGCAGGCACGACCATGGGTGTGCCGGTCACCGGGTCGGGCACGACGACGCTGGGCAGGTCGAAGACGTCCTCGATCAGGGCGGCGTCCACGATCTCGGCGGCGCTGCCCTGGGCGACGACCCGGCCGTCCCGCATGGCGACCAGGTGGTCGGCGTACCGGCAGGCCTGGTTGATGTCGTGCAGCACGGCGATGATCGTGCGGCCCTCGTCGCGCAGCCGCGCCAGCAGCGCGAGCAGCTGGTACTGGTGGGCGATGTCGAGGAACGACGTGGGCTCGTCCAGCAGCAGGTAGGGCGTCTGCTGGGCCAGCACGACCGCCACCCACACGCGCTGCCGCTGACCGCCGGACAGCTCCTGCACCGGCCGGTCCGCGAGTTCGGCGACACCGGCGGCGGCCATCGCCTCGACGACGGCGGCCTCGTCGCGCTCCGACCACGTCGACAGCAGCGACTGGTGCGGGAACCGGCCGCGCGCGACGAGCTGCCGGACGCGGATGTCGTCGGGTGCCACCGGGTCCTGCGGCAGGAAGCCGAGGTCGCGGGCCAGCGCCTTGGTCTGGTAGGCGCCCACCTCGCGCTCGTCGAACAGCACCTGCCCGTCGGTCGGGCGCAGCAGCCGCACGAAGGCGCGCAGCAGGGTCGACTTGCCGCAGGCGTTGGGGCCGACGATGGCGGTGAACGCGCCGTCGGGGATGTCGAGGTCCAGCCGCGTGGACACCACCCGGTCGCCGTAGCGCAGCGTCAGGTCCCTCGCGGTCAGGCGCGTGGTCACGCTCGCCGCACCTCCTTGGTGAGCAGCCGGATCAGGTAGCAGCCGCCGATGGC
>NZ_JBFAAX010001448.1:0-1118 GCF_040639995.1 Actinosynnema sp. NPDC023658
GTCACCCGACCGTGCCCTCCTCGGCACGCTGCCCGGCGACCAGGTCGCGGTACCAGTAATAACTCGACCTGGGCGTGCGGATCAACGTCTCGTAGTCCACGTGCACCAGCCCGAACCGGTGCTTGTACCCGTGAGCCCACTCGAAGTTGTCCAGGAACGACCACACGAAGTACCCGCGCAGGTCGACCCCGCCGTCGATCGCGTCACGAGCCGCCGCCAAGTGCGTGCGCAGGTACTCGATGCGCTCCTGGTCTACGAAGCCGGGGGTGTCCGGGTACACGCACCCGTTCTCCGTGACGTACACCGGAGGCAGGTCGGGGTACCTCTCCTTCATCCCCACCAACGCCTGCGTCAGGCCCTCGGGCTCGACCGGCCAGTTCATCGCGGTCCGCGGCACGTCCGGCAGCCTGGTGGTGTCGATGCCGATGTCGATCGACGTCCGGGTGGCCGGGTCCGGGTCGCGGTGCGGCGCGTCGGCCACGTGCTGGCGGTAGTAGTAGTTGATGCCCACGTAGTCCAGCGGCGTGGAGATCAGCTCCAGGTCGCCGTCCTGCCGGAACGACAGGTCCGTGACGCCCGCGAACGTCTCCTCGTAGTCCTCCGGGTACTTGCCCGCGAACAGGGGCTCTGCGAACTGCCGGCGCAGCAACAGGTCGTGCCTGCGCGCCGCCGCCACATCGGCCTCCGACGAGGTGACCGGCGTGGACGGCGACTGGTTCAGCACGATGCCGAACTCGTGCTTCCCACCGCCCGCTCCCCCGGCCGCTCCACCGGCCGCTCCCCCGCCCGCTCCGCCGTTCTCCCGCATCGCCCGAACCGCGAGCCCGTGCGCCACCATCAGGTGATGCGCCGCGGCGAGCGATCCGTGCCCCTCCCGCGCACCCGGCGCGTGCCTGCCCTCGCCGTAGCCGACGATCGAGGAGACGTACGGCTCGTTGAACGTCGTCCACTTCGACACCCGGTCACCCAGGGCGTCGTGCACGACCAGCGCGTATTCCGCGAACCGCGACGTGGTGTCCCGGGAGCGCCAGCCGCCCAGCTCCTCCAACGCCTGCGGCAGGTCCCAGTGGTACAGGGTGAGGAACGGCTCGATGCCCCGCTCCAGCAGCCCGTCGACC
>NZ_JBFAAX010001449.1:0-1117 GCF_040639995.1 Actinosynnema sp. NPDC023658
CCCAGTCCTGGTAGGACGCCACGCGGGTGTAGATCCCGCCGTCACCGCACGGGCGCAGGGAGGACGCCGTGGCGCGGGACGTCGCGCCGACGAGGAACCAGCGGCCGTCCGACTCGACGTAGGCGGGTCCGCCGCTGTCGCCGTTGCAGCTGTCCCGGTCCAGGAACGGCGCCCCGGCCACGAACTCCGTGGCCTGGTCCGCGCCGTAGCGGGGGTCGTCGCCCGCGATCGGCACGTCGACCATGCGCCTGCGCCCGTAGCCGCCGCTGCTGTGCACGTCGGTGTTGCCGTAGCCCGCGAGCCGCACGAACCGGGCCCCGGTGAGCTGGTCGCGGGTCGCGATCGAGCGCGGCGGCACCGAGGTCGGTCGGGACAGCACCAGGACCGCGAGGTCACCGGTCGCCCGGGGCGGGCGGTAGTCGGGGTGGGCGAGCGCGGTCTTCACCGCGATCACCTCGCCGTCGTCCGGGAAGCTGACGTCCTTGCCGGTGAACACGCGTGCCGCGCACCCGCCGCGCACGCAGTGCCCCGCGGTGACGACGACGTTGGGCGACACGAGCGTGCCGGAGCAGCACCAGCCGTCGGCGTTGCCGATCGCGACGCAGTCCGGGAACTCCGCCGTCGGCACGCCGCCGATGATGCGGGCGCGGTCGACGACCACCGCCCGCGTGTTGGCCAGGTAGACGGGATCGGTGTAGATGCTGTCGGCCGGTGGCGCGGCGCCCGCGCCGACCGCCGACCTGGTCAGGGGCGACACCCCGCGGCGCAGCAGGGAGCGGGCCAGCCGGTAGCTGTCGGTCCCGTCGCCGTGCAGGAAGCCGTCGACCTGGTTGGCGAAGGCGTGGTACACCAGCACGAACCGCTGTTCGTCGTCGCCCGCGACCAGGCGGGCGAGGTTCTCCACGGCGTCCATGGGGTCCTGTGGTCGATCGGGCGTGGTGGTCATGGTCGGCCTTTCGCGGTCATCTCGCCGAGCAGGTCGTAGAGGGCCGCGCCGGCGGCCCGGTCGTCCACCGCGGGCCGGTCCTCGCCGTCGTCGGCGCGGGAGCCGTCCCCGACGGCCTTCGCGACCTTGTCCAGCACCAGGTCCTGGGCGTTGACCTCGCCGGGCGGCGGC
>NZ_JBFAAX010001450.1:0-1115 GCF_040639995.1 Actinosynnema sp. NPDC023658
CGTGGACCGCGCCGTGACCACGGCGCGCGAGGCCGTGTACGCGGACACCGGCGTGTCCGACGGCGCGCGGGACTGGATCCTGCCGAGCCTGACGGCGCGAGTCCGCCCCGCCGACGTGCTGCCGGACCTGTCGGCGGCGGGCGCGCGGGCGGTCCGCATCGAGCAGCAGTTCGAGAAGGAGGTCGGCGCGTTCGTCAACCGCGTCCACGAGCGGCACGAGCTGCTGGAGGGCGTCGACCCGGGCGCGGGGGAGCGGCTGGAACCGCTGCTGCTGGTCGTGGGGGTGCTCGGGGGGGGTGGGTGGGGGAGTCGCAGGTCGGCAAGACGCGGTTGCTGAACTGGCTGCGGCGGCGCTGCGCGGTGCGCGGGCGGCGGGTGAAGTACGTCAGCTTCGACCGCCCCAACCCGGTCGACGTGCTCGGTCCGGGCGACCGCCCGTCCCGGTTCGACTTCCTGGAGGTGCTGTACGCGATCCGCGACGTCGCGGAGGACCTGCCGAACCTGCCCGAGGGCGTGGCCGGCGCGTTCGACCGGTTCGACCACGACGTCGTCCACCTCGCCGCGGGCAGGCTCCCGCCGGACCCGCCGATCCCCGCGCCCGAACCCGTGCGGTGGCCGCGGATGACCGGCGGCACCTCGCACCACGTGGCGGCGACGTTCGAGTCGTTCCGGGCGTGCCTGGGTCGGGCGGCGCAGCCGGAGCCGCTGCTGCTGGTCTTCGACCACGTCGGCAACGTGCTGGACTCGGCGTTCCGGCAGCAGCTCTACGACCACCTCATCCGGCACGTCGCGGACGGCGAGCTGCCCAACCTCAGCCTGGTGGTCGTGATGACGAACGAGCAGGTCGTCACCCACTGGCCGGAGCTCGGCGGCGGCAAGCGGGTGGACCTGGACTGCATCGAGGCCGACGAGTTCCCGGCGCTGGCCGAGGACGTGGTGCTGGCTGTGGGTCGCGCGATCGGGGAATCGCACCTGCAGCTGATCGAGGCCATCGGCAAGGGCGTCGCCACCGGCAGGTGGAGCCCGGCCGTGCTCGGTGACCTGGAGAACATCGTGAGGCGGATGCGGTGAAGCCGATCGACGCGGACCTGTTGCGCCGCCTCGCGGAGGGCGAC
>NZ_JBFAAX010001451.1:0-1115 GCF_040639995.1 Actinosynnema sp. NPDC023658
TGACCCGGTCGTAGTCGGCACCCTGGAGGTTGTCGCCGCGGAAGTTCACGCGCACGCCGTTGAGGTAGTAGTAGTCACTGTTCTGGGTGGCCTCCCGGAACCCGAACCGGTACGTGGCGTCGCTGGTGCGCCCGTCATCGGCGACCGCATGCACCGTCAGCCCGTGCAGCTGCGCCCGGTACCCCGACCGGTACGGCACGTTGGGCCACCAGTACGAGGTGCTGTCGAGGTTCCACGCGACCGGCCCGACGGTCACGGTCACGGTCGAGCCGGCCGCCACGGTCACCGTACGGCTGGGCAGTTCCGGGTAGCTGAAAGCCGTTCCGTTGGTGGACGACAGCGACCCGGTCAACGTCACCGACCGGGAACTGCCCGACGTGTTACGCACCGACACGTCGTAGCTCAACGTCTTGTTCGCCACCGACGTACGCACGAAGGTGTCGCTGACGTACACCGCCGGGTACACCCGCAGGAACGCGGACCCGAAGATCCCCTGCGGGATCGCCTCGGACCACGTGGCGGCGTCGGGCACCAGGTACCGGCCATTGGACGCCTTCAGCGCTCCGCGGCCCTTCACGTTCACCGTGATCGTGTGGGTGGTGCCAGGCGCCGCGTATGCGCTGATGTCGAAGTTCGACGGGGTGAACGCCGTCGTCTGGGTGGCGACCACGCGGCCGTCGACCGACAGCGTCGCCTGGTGATTGACGGCGCCGAACTCGATCCACGTCGACTGCGGCTGACCCGAGTCCGGCACGGTGATGGTGCGCGAGTACACCGCCTCGTTCACGTCGGTGAAGCCCTGCTTGTACCAGCCGCCGCTGGGCACGGTGATCGACGTCGCCCCCCGGCCCGCTGGGGTGAAGCTCCACGTCCCGGCCAGGTCGACCGAGGCGATCGCGACGGTGCCGGCGGCCGCGGCCGCCGCGGCCGTGACGGCCGGCTGTGCCGTGACGGCCGACTGTGCCGTGACGGCCGACTGTGCCGCGACGGCGGGTTGTTCTGCGGCGGCGGGTTGTACCGTGCCGATGGCCGCGAAGAGTACGGCGCCGGCCAGCGCTGCGCGGGCGAAGCGCTGGGATAGCGTGCGAGGTCTGTTCTGGCGCATCAAGAAATCC
>NZ_JBFAAX010001452.1:0-1114 GCF_040639995.1 Actinosynnema sp. NPDC023658
GCAGGATCGCGCGGATGGCGCCCGACGCGGCGGCCGCGTAGCAGGCGGTGGCCGCGCCTTCCACGACCCCGGCGGCGAACAGCACCGGCAACGACGCCCGACCCGTGAGCACCACGAGCGCGATCACCGTCGCCGCGCAGGCCGCGACCAGGGCGGAGAGCACCATCATCGGCCGGCGCGGCACGCGGTCCGCGTAGACGCCCGCCGCCGGTGAGGTCAGCACCTCGGCCAACCCGACCACCGTGCCCAGGACCCCCGCCGTCACCGGCGAGCCGCCGAGCAGCAGGACCAGCACCGGCAGCACCAGCGCCGAGGCGTGCGAGCCGAGCAGGGCAGCCGCGCCACCGAGCCAGAACAGCCGGAAGTCCCGCTGTCTCCGCACGCTGGTCCCGGCCACCGACATCCCGTCGTTCTCCCGTCTTCCGCAATCAGGAAATCCGCCTGCTGCAATCAGGAAATCAAATACGTGCGACGAACGGCGCACAGTCGGTTCGACAGCGGGGTGGCACACCGACTTTTTCGACGGCAACAAGACCGGGGGCAACCCTGATATCGCATCGACAACCAGTGGTCCACCAGCGGCAGCGGATGGTCCCTGAATTTATACATGCCGCGCCAAGACCCGTCATGCACCCCGGCAGAGCAATTCCACTGGCGTACGGACCACGCACAACTCCAACGGATGCCACCCGCGCGGAAGTCCGAAGTAATGGACTTCGTTCGGTATTGCGCGACCGGAGCGACCGCGCGATCGCACAATGCTTCAGGCGCTGATGCTTTCGCGGTCGTCCGCAGTCCCGGCAGCGGTCCCACCCCCTCCGGCCGCTTCGCGAGCACGGCGTGCGGCACGCGACAGGGCACCGCCGTGCCGCTGCCGGCGACCCTCCTCCGGGACCGTTCGGGGGGTGTCCCTATGTGGTTGTCAAGCCGCGGTCGGGGCTGGAGCGGGCTCGGGGTGCCGGTAGTAGGTCTTGTGTCGGAGCATGGCGAACAGCTCGTCGCAGCGGCGCCGGGCCAGGCAGATCAGAGCGGCGTTGTGTTTCTTGCCCTGGTCGCGTTCGCCGCCCTCCCCGACCCGACCAGCAGGGCCTATTCCCAGCGCAAACGCGACCAG
>NZ_JBFAAX010001453.1:0-1108 GCF_040639995.1 Actinosynnema sp. NPDC023658
GCCGGTCCAGCGTCGCGGCCCGCGCGGTCCAGATGTGGTTGTCGCGGACCTCCCCGGTCGGCCCGTCGGTGATGAGGCCTCGGGTGAACGCGAGCGTGGTGCCGTCCGGCGACCAGGACGGTTGGGTGTCCTCCTGGTCCGCGACCTCGGGCGGCGGTCGCAGCGCGCCCGCCACCGCACCCGTGGCGGCCTCGACGACCACGATCCGGCTCGCGGAGCCGTCGGGTCGCACCCCTCCGGGCGAGCGGCGCGCGAAGGCGATGAACCGGCCGTCGGGCGAGAAGGTGGCGTCGAACTCCCAGTCGGCGGGCTGCCGGTCCGCGACGGGCAGCAGGCGCGGGTTGCCCCCGTCGGCGTCCACCAGCCACAACCGCTGCACCCGCCGGTCGCCCTCGTCCTCGAACCGGCTCAGCAGGATCTGCCGCCCGTCCGGTGAGTACGACTGGCGGTGCGCCCACGGGTCGAACCCGGGCCTGGGGTGGAACAGCAGGTTGGGGTCGTTGCCCGCCTCGGGGTCCTCGCGCAGCACGGTCACGCCCAGGTCGCGCGGGTCGGACCCGTCGGGGCGGATGTCCTGGAGGGTGGCGGTGAACCACGTCGGGGCGCTGGTGCGGGACACGAGCAGCCGCGGTCCGGAGCCGTCGACCTGCCAGCTCGGAGAGCTGAGCTGCCGGTTCTCGCCCAGCAGCAGGTCGGGCGGCGCGGTGAGCGGCACCCCCGGCGCGGTGTCGGCCCGGTAGACCTTCACCGCGGCGGGGTCGGCCGTGCAGGAGCACGTCTGGTCGAGGCTGAGGAACAGCAGGCGCGACCCGTCGGGCAGCCACGCGGGCCAGTGCCCCCGCCAGGAGGCCTGGTCGCCGCCCAGCAGCGGGGTGCCGACCCCGGTCCCGGTCAGGACCCGGACCTGCGGCACGTCACCCACCCACAGCGTGTAGGCGATGCGGCCGTCCACCGGGTTCCACGCGGGCTCGCCCGCGTCGCCGTCCGGTTCGTCCGTCACCCGGGAGAAGCTCCCGCCGGTCACCGGCACCCCGTAGACCGCGCGGCCGCCCGCGCGGGAGCCGGAGGAGGCGACCGGGGGGGCGGGCGGGGCGGACGTCGGCCACCA
>NZ_JBFAAX010001454.1:0-1108 GCF_040639995.1 Actinosynnema sp. NPDC023658
GGCGGCCAGCAGCGCCGCCGGGTAGCCGAACCCCGTGCCGCACGCCAGCGCGCGGTCCGCCGCCTCCCGCGCGGCCTGCGGGTCCTCCTGGGCCAGCAGCCGGGCCAGTCCGGCCAACGCGGGCACCAGCTGCGGTGTCGCGCCGTTGTCCTCGGCCAGCCTGGCCGCCTCTTCGAACGCCGACCTGGCCAGTGCCCGTTCGCCGCGCAGTCGGTGGACCTCACCCAGCGACTCCAGCGAGAGGCTCGCCAGGCGGGACCCGGTGTCGGTGTAGACGGCGCCGGCCGCGCGCAGGTCGGCTGCGGCTTCGTCCAGCCGGCCCAGGCCGAGCAGGGCGGCGCCGCGGTTGTTCAGGCCCAGCGCCCGGTAACCGGTGAACCCGGTCAGGTCGGCCAGCCGCAACGCGACCTCCAGTTCGGTCAACGCCTCCTGGTGGTAGGCCTCGTGCACGAAGTGGGCCGACCGGTTGACCCTGATCCTGACCTCCGCCAACACGTCCTGCGCCAGTCGGGCGTGCGCCAGCGCCCGCTGGTAGTGCGCCACGATCGCCGGTCGGTCGCCCTCCACGTTCGCGATCATCGCCAGCACGGTGTGCGCTGCGGCGAGGGCGGCGTCGTCGCCGGATCGCTCGGCCAGGGCCACTGCCCAATCGACCGCGGCGCGACCACCGGCCACGTCGCCGAGGGCCCAGTGCGCGCTCGCGGCGATGCTGTGCACCCTGGACTCGGTGGCGGGATCCGCACCGGTGTGCCGGCAGCGCGCGCACGCGGCCAGTGCTTCCTCCGGTGCGCCGCTGAAGTAGTGCATCCCGGCGATGCGCGCCGCCAGCGCCGGGGGCATCGTGTCCAGGCCGTGCGCGGCGTGGTGCAGGCACGCGAGCGCCGCGCCCCACTCGCCGCGCACCTGGTGCGCCGCGCCAGCCAACTGCCAGGTGGTCGCGTCGCGCTCCGCCACCGGGATGCGCGACACCGCCTCGATCACCGCGCCCGCCCCACCCCGGTGCAGCACCCGCTCGCCCTGGTCCACCAGCACGGCGCGCAGCGGCCCGTGGTCCGCCAGTTCCCCCAGCGCGGTGAACGCCTCGGTCGGGTGGCCCCGCTCGACGAAC
>NZ_JBFAAX010001455.1:0-1108 GCF_040639995.1 Actinosynnema sp. NPDC023658
GCGGCGTCGGCGTCGATCGGGCGCGGACCCGGTGGCGGCGGTGCCACGCCCAGCACGCCCGCCGCGATGACGACCAGGTCGCTGCCCGTGGCCTGGGAGAGCCGGACCATGTCCTCGAACGCCTCGTCGGGCCGGCACGACAGCCGTTCGGCGAGCACGCCCTTGGCCTGCTCGACCACGGCCTGCCAGCGCGCGACCGAGCGCAGCCGGTCGATCTCGTCGCGTTGCCGGGCGACGACATCGGCCAGCGCCGAGCCGGTGGGATCACGCTGGACAGCCATCCGACCCAGCATCGCGCGCCGACGGCCGGAAGACCACCCGAGAAGCGTGATCGTTCGTCCACATAGGCCTGGACGACCGCACCCGTCCGCGTGCGTGGTCGCGCAGGGCGACGGGCTCCGCCACACCGTGCGCCGGGAGTCCGGCGAGTCACCACATCGGGTGTCGGGCCGCCGGTGTCCGCGGACCTCGGTCCCGAGCGCTCCCCGTCACGAGCCTTCAAGGAAGCACGTCCCTGTGTCGACTCAGTATCCTGATACTCGGATAGCCACTCGGTATCAGGTACCTGAGTCGACTGAGGATGTTGTGACATGGTTGACGTGCCCGTCGAGGAACACCTGTGCAGCCGCCTCCGTCGCGCGGAGCAGGCCCTGTCCGGGCACCACGAGGCGGCGCTGCGCCGCTACGGGCTGACCATGACCCGGTACACGGCGCTGCTCGCGCTGCTCAGGGAGGACGGCATGTCCGGCGCCCGCCTGGCCCGCGCGTGCGGCGTCACGCAGCAGAGCATGGCCGGCGTCCTGGCCGGGATGCAGAAGAAGGGGCTGGTCGACCGGCGACCCTCGCCCGTGCACGCCAAGGTCCTGGTCACCACGCTCACCCCCGAGGGACGCGACCTCCTGGCGCGCGCCTACCAGGACGTGATCGTGCTGGAACGCGCCCTCACCGACCGCTTCACGCCCGAGGAGCACGCCCTGTTCTGCGCCTTCCTCGACCGCGCCACCGCCACCCTGGTCGAGCAGACACCCGGCCACGGACCGGCGTAGGCGCACGGCCGGCGCTACCGGCCGGGGCGGACGCCGTCGACGCGGGCCGGGGAGAGCGCGGC
>NZ_JBFAAX010001456.1:0-1108 GCF_040639995.1 Actinosynnema sp. NPDC023658
CCTGGCCCGCCGCAGCGCCAGGTCGGCCGAGTCGAGCAGGTCCTCGGGCGCGGAGTCGCGCGGCGGCCGGTGCACCACGCCGATCGTCGCGGACACCGCCACCCGCTCGCCGCCGGAGCGGAACGGCGCGGACAGCACGTCGTTGATCCGCCGCACCATCGTCACCACGTCGGGCGGGGTCGACGAGTTGCGCACCAGGATCGCGAACTCGTCGTGCCCGAACCGGGCCACCATCGCGTCCTCCTCGGCCACCACGGCCTCCAACCGGCCGGCCACGACCTTCAGCACGTGGTCATCGACCTCGCGGCCGAGCCCGCCGGTGACCCGGGAGAACCCGTCGAGGTCGAGGTGGAACACGCTGACGCCGGCACCCGGGTCGGCCGTGCGCAACGCCTGCTCCAGCCTGCTGGTGAAGTACTGCCGGTTCGGCAGCCTGGTCAGCACGTCGTGCAGCGCCTGGTGATTGAGCTGGCCCTGCAGCAGGTTGACGTCGGTGGCGTCCTCCGCGAGCACGATGACCTGGGACCGGCCCTCGTCCCGGCGCAACGGCGACAGCGTGAGCGTCACCCAGGCCAGGTCGCCGTCCGCGCGCAGCAACTGGCGCGGCTGGGTGATCGACGCCGTGCCGCCCTCGGTCAGCTGCGCGAAGTCCGCCCGCATCGCGGCCCGCTCGTCAGGGTGCACCAGGTCGAACAGCGACGAGCCGGCCAAGCCGCTGGGGGAGCGGTCCACGATCCGGGCCAGCGCCCCGTTGGACCGGACCAGCGTGCCGTCCGGGTCGGCGGTCGCGATGCCGGTGGACAGGTGCCGCTCCAGCAGCTCGAACCTGGCCTCGCTGTACCGCAGCTCCACCTGCGCCTCGCGCATCGCCTTGTACAGCGAGCGGCCCAGCTGCTCCTGCTGGGCCAGGGTGGACGCCCGCACCCGGTCGACGAAACCGGCCGAGAGCGAGGAGATCACGTCGACCACCCGGTCGCGCAGCTTCTCCGGCGGCGCGAGCGCGGACATCCCGAGCAGGCCCTTGCCCACGACCTCCACCGACACCTGGAGCGACTCGGCCGTGGTGCAGTTCAGCGCGACCAGCGCCTCACCGACCTCCCGGCCGGCG
>NZ_JBFAAX010001457.1:0-1107 GCF_040639995.1 Actinosynnema sp. NPDC023658
GTCGTCGCGGGCGCGGTCGCCGCCAACCAGAAGGTCCGCGGCCACACGCTGGTCTGGCACAACCAGACCCCGTCGTGGGTGCAGAGCCTGTCCGCGACGGACATGCGCTCCGCGATGGTCAACCACATCAACACCGTGATGGGCCACTACAAGGGCAAGGTGTTCGCCTGGGACGTGGTCAACGAGGCGTTCGCGGAGGACGGCACGCGGCGGCAGTCGTTCTGGCAGCAGAGGCTCGGTGACAGCTTCATCGCGGACGCGTTCCGGGCCGCCCGGGCCGCCGACCCGTCGGTGAAGCTGTACTACAACGACTACAACACCGACGCCATCGGCGCGAAGAGCGACGGCGTCTACAACATGGTCAAGGCGTTCAAGCAGCAGGGCGTGCCCATCGACGGCGTCGGGTTCCAGGCGCACATGATCGTCGGCCAGGTGCCCTCCTCGTTGCAGCGCAACCTCCAGCGGTTCGCGGACCTCGGCGTCGACGTGGCCATCACCGAGCTGGACATCCGGATGAAGACCCCGGCCGACAGCTCGAAGCTGGCCCAGCAGGCGAAGGACTACGCCGCGACCACGAACGCGTGCCTCGCGGTGGCCAGGTGCGTCGGCATCACGACCTGGGGGTTGAGCGACAACCACTCCTGGATCCCCGGCGTGTTCCCCGGCGAGGGCGCGGCGCTGCCGTTCGACGGCAACCTCCAGCCCAAGCCCGCCTACAACTCGATGAGCGCGGCTTTCGCCGCGGGCACCACGACCACCACCACGAGCACGACGAGCACCACGACGAGCACCACGACGAGCACGACGACCAGCACCACCACGACCACGTCGGACCCACAGCCGACGGGGTGCTCCGCCACCTACCGGATCACCGGCCAGTGGCAGGGCGGTTTCCAGGCCGAGGTCACGGTGAGCGCCGGTTCGTCGTCCATCAGCCGGTGGGCGGTCAGCTGGACGTTCACCGACGGGCAGACCATCAGCTCCTCGTGGAACGTGGCGCTGACCACCCAGGGCTCGTCCGTCACGGCGAGGAACGTCTCCTACAACGGCAGCATCCCGGCCGGTTCCAGCACGACCTTCGGCTTCGTCGGCACCTCCAACGGTGGC
>NZ_JBFAAX010001458.1:0-1107 GCF_040639995.1 Actinosynnema sp. NPDC023658
GTCGGGCTGTACACGATCACGTCGGTGGACGTGGACCGGTCCACCGGGTGCACCGTGCTCACCGTCGCGGACGCGGGGTTCCTGGACGCCACGGGGTGGGCTCGCTGCCCGGGTCCCGTGTCGGTGCGCCCCACGCCCGAGGGCTACCAGTACACCCCGTTCGACGGTTCCTGGTACCGGTTCCGGCTCGTCTGGTGATCAGAGCGGCGCGGGGGACGTCAATGCGGTGAGCGCCGCGTGGACCATCGCGCGGACACCGACCGGCAGCGCGCGTTCGTCCACGTGGAACGTCGGCTGGTGCAGGTCGCCCTGCGGGCCGTGACCGGGCCAGATGCCCAGGCGCGCGTACGAGCCGGGCACGTGCTCCAGGTACCAGCCGAAGTCCTCGCCGCCGCTGGACTGGGTGGTCGACGTGACGGCGTGGGGACCGAGGGCGGTGGTGATCGCGTTCTGCAGCATGACCGTGCTGGCCGGGTCGTTGACCACCACCGGCACGGCGCGGACGTGGTCGAGCTCGAACCGCACGCCCGTCGGCCGCAGCAGCGAACCTAGGATCGACTCGACCAGGGCGGGCAGCTGGGCGTTGACCACCGGGTCACCGGTGCGCAGGGTGCCGCGCAGCACGCCCTCGCGCGGCGTGCCGAGGGCCGGCTCGGAGGCGTCCATCGCGCCCCACGCCAGGACCGTGCCGGACCGGGGGTCGACGCGGCGGGCCAGCAGCGCGGGCAGCCCGGTCGCCACCAGGCCGAGCGCGTGCACGACGTCGGAGCTGAGCTCGTTGTGCCGGCCCGGACCGCACGCGGACACCCGCAGTTCGAGCATGTCGCAGGCCGACGTGACCGGGCCGACCCTGGTGCCGATCCGGCCCACCGGCACCTTCGGGTCGCAGTGCAGGCCGAAGACCCGTTCCACGCCCTCGACGCCGCCGGCCGCGATCACGTCCTGCGCGCCGCCCGGCTCCTCCTCGGCGGGCTGGAACAGCAGCCGCACCCGACCCGGCAGCTCCGGCGCTGAGACCAGCGCCGCCGCCGCGCCGAGCAGGATCGCGGTGTGCACGTCGTGGCCGCACGCGTGCGAGATGCCCGGGACGCGCGACGCGAACGGCTC
>NZ_JBFAAX010001459.1:0-1107 GCF_040639995.1 Actinosynnema sp. NPDC023658
CGTAGACCCGCCTCACGCCCGTGGTCACGGTGCCGACGCAGCGCGCCGAGAAGTCGACCCAGAGAGCCCAGGCCCGCAGCCAGGCGTTGCACACGCTGTCCAAGGTCGGGGACGGCGGCGCGTGGCCCGCGATCACCCGGTCGCTGCTGCACGACGCGGACGACGAGGTCGCGCGGAGCGCCTGGCGCGCGGCCGTCGTCCTTGTGCCGGACGGGGCGCGGGAGGGGCTGGCCGCGGACCTGGCCACCCAGCTCGGTCGGGGCGACCGGGACGTGCGGCTCAGCCTCAGCCGGGCGCTCGTCGCGCTCGGGGACGTGGTCGAGCCCGCACTGCGGGCGGGGTCGGAGAGCGCCGACCCGGCGGTGCGCGCGCACGCCCGTGCCACGGAGCGGCTCCTCCAGGACCCGGACGCCGCCTTCGACCCCGACGTCGACGAGGCGGTGCGGATCGTCGCGCTCGGTCCGGGACGGGGCGGGGGAGCGGCGTGCTGATCGGTGAGGTGGCCCGTCGCTCGGGGGTCAGCACCCGGATGCTCCGGCACTACGACTCGCTCGGGCTGGTGCGACCGACGGGCCGCACGGTGGGCGGCTACCGCGAGTACTCCGCGGAGGACATCCGCCGGATCTTCCACGTGGAGAGCCTGAGGTCCCTGGGGCTGTCGCTGCGGGAGGTCGGACGGGCCTTGGAGGATCCTGCGTTCGCGCCGTCCGCGCTGGTCAGCGACCTCATCCGGCGGACCGAGGACCGGTTGGCGCGGGAACGGGAGCTGCTCCAGCGGCTCCGCGCGGTCGACGCCTCGGCGCCGTCGGGCTGGCAGGGCGTCCTGCGCATCGTGGAGCTGCTGCACGGCCTCGACTCGCCCAGCGCCGCGCGCCGCCAGCAGGCCGTCCTGTCCCCGGCCGACGACGTGCCGGTCCCGACCGGCGTGCTGGTGGAGGCGGTCCTCGCGGAGTCCGACCCGAACGTCGCCGGCGCCCTGCGGTGGGCCCTCGCGCGGGCGGGCGCCGACGGCGTGGCCGGCGTGGCGTCCGGCTTGCGTTCGGAGGACGTCGAGGTCCGGCTGCGCGCGGTCCTGGCGCTGGCCGAGGTGCCCGGTGACGAGGCGAC
>NZ_JBFAAX010001460.1:0-1102 GCF_040639995.1 Actinosynnema sp. NPDC023658
GGGGGGGGGCGCGGGCCCCGCTACTCGGCGGCCGAGATTCCGCGATTACCGGTCGACGCCTGGCGAACCCGCGCGATTACCAACGGCAGGAAACAGCGGCCGGAATTTCTGCCATGCTCGATCCGGCGCCGGGGGAATAACGCTCGGCAGACGGAGTCAGTGCCGCTGAGGAGGCAGGAATGACCACGATCGACAGCAATGTCGACGTTTCCACGATTTTGGCCAAGGTCGCGGAAATCGCGCCGCAACTGCGCGAGAACGGTGAGCGGGCCGAGCGGGAGCGGCGCACGCCGGCGGAGACCGTCGAGCTGCTGGAGCGCGCCGGCGTCTACCGGATGACCACCCCGCGCCGGTTCGGCGGCTTGGAGCTGCCGGTGGCCGACCAGGTGAGGGTGTACCAGGAGATCTCGCGGGCCGACCCGGCCGCCGGGTGGGTCTCGATGATCTGGTCCACCAGCACCTGGGTGCACACCCTGCTGGCCGAGAAGGCGCAGGAGGAGATCTTCACCCGCGAGTCCACCCGTGTGTCCACCGGCTTCACGCCGAGCGGCACGGTGGAGCCCGCCGAGGGCGGCTGGGTCCTCAACGGCGTGTGGAAGTGGATGTCCGGCATCCACGGGTCGCACTGGATCACGGTGGCCGCGCTGCAGATGACCCCCGACGGCCCCGCCCCGTACGTGGCGGTCGTCCCGGTCTCCGACATCACGATCATCGACGACTGGAACACCGGCGCGGCCGAGGGCACGGGCTCGGCCTCGGTGAAGGCGGAGGGCGTGTTCGTGCCCTCGCACCGCGTGCTGTTCCTGCCGGAGCTGCTCGGCGCCGGCGCGGCGGACCGCGCCAACAGCGGTGCCACCGGCCGCAACTACGCGTTCATCCCGTACTTCATGGCGGCCGGCTCGTCGCCGTTCCTGGGCATCGCCAAGGGCGCCTACGACCTGTTCCTCGACCGCCTGCCCGGCCGCGGCATCACCTACACGCCGTGGACGAACCAGAGCGAGTCCCCGGTCACGCACATCCAGGTCGCCACCGCCAAGAACAAGATCGCGGCGGCAGAGGCGCTGTCCGCGAACTGGCTGGGCCTCATCCAGGCGCACGCCGA
>NZ_JBFAAX010001461.1:0-1101 GCF_040639995.1 Actinosynnema sp. NPDC023658
GGTGCTGGCCTCGGCCCGCTCCCCCGCCGCGGCCGGCTCGCTGCCGCCCGATCTCGTCGGACGCGCGCTGGTGGTGCTGGCGGAGCGGGTCCGGGACGACGCCGCCGACACGCTGAGGTACTTCACCGACCAGGGCGTCGCGCTGCGGGTGCTCTCCGGCGACAACCCGCGCACGGTGGGCGCGGTGGCCGTGTCGGTCGGCGTGCCCGGCATCTCGGCGGCCGGGGAGGCGGTGGACGCGCGCACGTTGCCCGACGACCCGGACGAGCTGGCCGACGTGCTGGAGGCGTCCGCCGTGTACGGCAGGGTCACGCCGCAGCAGAAGCGGGCCATGGTGGGCGCGTTGCAGCGGCGCGGGCACGTGGTCGCGATGACCGGGGACGGCGTCAACGACGCGATGGCCTTGAAGGACGCCGACATCGGTGTGGCGATGGGCAACGGCGCGGCGGCGACCAGGGCGGTGGCTCAGCTCGTGCTGCTGGACAGCCGGTTCGCGCACCTGCCGGACGTGGTGGCGGAGGGTCGGCGGGTGATCGCCAACATCGAGCGGGCGGCGAACCTGTTCCTGGTGAAGAACGTGTACTCGCTGGTGCTGGCGCTGGTCGTGCTGGTGAGCGGGATCGCCTACCCGCTGGCCCCGATCCAGCTCACCATGATCTCGGCGCTCACGATCGGCATCCCGGGCTTCGTGCTGGCGCTGGGCCCCAACCGCCGCCGGTACGTGCCGGGATTCCTGGGGCGCGTGCTGAAGCTGGCCGTCCCGACCGGCGTGGTGATCGGCCTGGCCGCGTTCGCGGGAGACCTGACGATCCGCTCCCTGGACCCGACCGGCGGCAGACCCGCCGGGCAGACCGTGGCGACGGTCGTGGTGCTGATCGCGTCACTGTGGACGCTGTCCCTGCTGGCCCGACCGCTGACCGGCTGGAAGGTGGCGCTGCTGGCCGGGCTGGCCACGGCGGCGGCCGTGGTCCTGGCCGTGCCGGTGCTGGCGACGGACGTGTTCCTGCTCGACGTGACGCCCCAGCGCCTGCTGCTGGGCGCGGCGATCGGCGCACTCGCCGCGACGGCCGTGGAGCTGGTCGGATGCGCCGTCCTCCGCCC
>NZ_JBFAAX010001462.1:0-1097 GCF_040639995.1 Actinosynnema sp. NPDC023658
CGCGGCTCGACCCGGAGCCTCAGCCGGGTCTGCTGACGCTGATCACCCGGCTCGGCGCGGACCGGGTCTCCGCGCTGCTGCCGCCGTTGGTGGACGCGGTCCGCGCGGCGGGCCACCCGGTGATCTGGCTGTGCGACCCGATGCACGGCAACACGGTCGCCGGCGTCGGCGGCCGCAAGACCCGACTGGTCGGCACGGTGGTCCGCGAGGTGGCGGACTTCGTGGCGACCGTGCGGGTCACCGGCGGCGTGGCCGGCGGCCTGCACCTGGAGACCACGCCGGACGAGGTCGAGGAGTGCGGTTGGGACGACGTCCCGACCGGCCCGTACACGAGCCTGTGCGACCCGCGGCTCAACGCGGGACAGGCGCTCGCCGTGGTCGCGGCGTGGCGCCCGGCCCGACAACGAGGGGGAGAGAACCTTGCGTAGCAACGTGATCACGACACCGCCGTGCGCGTTCCAGACGGCGGCGGAGTTCGCCGACTTGACCGGTGACACCGTGCTGGGCGTCGTCCGCTACTCGGACCGGCCCGGTCCCCCGCGCTGGGAGCACGGCCGACCGGTCCTCCCGCTGCACATGGTGCGGCCGGGTGAGCCCGAGGTGGTGGAGGTCTGGTCCACCGAGGGCCGCGAGGTGCGGGTCGGTGAGCACCGGGGCCTGCTCTACGCGCACGACGGCGAGGTGTTGTTCTGCACCGGGTGGATCGGCCCGTCGGCGGACTGCGGCGAGGCGGCGCGCGCGGCCTACCTGGCGGCGTTCGACCTGGTCGAGCACCTGGGCTACCCGACGGTGTTCCGGATGTGGAACATGATCGACGGCATCACCGACCGGACCGCCCGCGGCACCGAGGTGTACGCCGACTTCTGCGTCGGCCGGGGTCGGGCGTTCGACGAGCGCGGGCACGCCATGCCGGCGTCCACCGGCATCGGCACGCTGGGCGGCGGCATCGCGTTCTACTTCCTGGCGCACCGGTCGCACGCGGCCGTGCACCTGGAGAACCCGTTGCAGGTGCCCGCGCACGAGTACCCGTCGCGCTACGGGCCGAGGTCGCCCAGCTTCGCGCGGGGCACGTACCTCGAGGGGGAGGACGGCCGGGG
>NZ_JBFAAX010001463.1:0-1090 GCF_040639995.1 Actinosynnema sp. NPDC023658
GCCGGCGTCGGGTCGGAGCTGCTCGCCGTCGCCCGGCGCCTGGCCGACCTGCTGGTCGAGCGGTTCGGCGCGGACGACGGCCCGGACGGCCTCGACGGCCACCCGGAGGTCGAGACGGCCCTGGTGGAGCTGTACCGGGTCACCGCGCACCGCCCGTACCTCGACCTGGCCCGCCGCATGATCGACCTGCGCGGGCGCGGCCTGCTCAACGACGAGCGCTTCGGCCCCGCCTACCTCCAGGACCACGTGCCGGTCCGCGAGGCGGACGAGGTCGCGGGCCACGCCGTGCGGCAGCTGTACCTGCTGGCCGGGGTCGTCGACGTGGCGGTGGAGACCCACGACGACGAGCTGCTGGAGGCGGCGCGGCGGCTGTGGGACGACGCGTTCGGCCGCAAGACCTACGTCACCGGCGCGCAGGGCTCCCGGCACCGCGACGAGGCGTTCGGCGACCCGTACGAACTGCCGTCCGACCGCGCGTACGGCGAGACGTGCGCCGCCATCGCCTCGGTGCAGTGGAACTGGCGGATGCTGCTGGCCACCGGCGGGTCCCGCTACGCCGACGAGCTGGAACGCGCCCTGTACAACGCGGTGGCGGGCTCCACGTCGCTGGACGGCGAGCACTTCTTCTACTCCAACCCGCTGCACCTGCGCACCGGCCACGACGGCTCGCACGAGGACGCGCCGTCGCAGCGGCTGGCGTGGTACTCGTGCGCCTGCTGCCCGCCCAACCTGGCCCGCCTGGTCGCCTCGCTGCACGGCTACACGACCACCACCGACGACAGCGGCGTGCAGGTCCACCTGTACTCGGCCGGGACGGTGCGCACCGAGGTCGACGGCGTCGCCGCGGAGATCACCACCCGCACCGACTACCCGTGGCACGGTCGGGTCGAGCTGACCGTCACCGCCTCCGGACCGCTCACCCTGTCGCTGCGCGTGCCGGGCTGGTGCGCGTCGGCGCGGGTGTCGATCGGCGGGCGCCCGGTCGACGTGCAGCCCGAGGACGGCTACCTGCGGCTGCACCAGGACTGGTCGGCGGGCGTCACCGTCGTGCTGGACCTGGACATGCCCGTCCGCGTGGTGCGCCCGCACC
>NZ_JBFAAX010001464.1:0-1087 GCF_040639995.1 Actinosynnema sp. NPDC023658
GTGAACGGGCTGGACCCCACCGCGTTCCCCAGCCTGCTGCGGCTGGAGAACGACGTGGTCCGCACGGCGGCCCGGCTGCTGGGCGGCGACGAGCGGACCGTCGGCACGGTCACGTCCGGCGGCACCGAGTCGTGCCTGCTCGCGGTGGTCGCGGCCCGGGACTCGCGGCCCGAGGTGGCGCGGCCGTCGATGGTGGTGCCGGAGACCGCGCACGCGGCGTTCCACAAGGCGGCGCACTACTTCGGCGTGCGGGTGGTCGCGGTGCCGGTGGACCCGGAGACGTTCCGGGCGGACCCGGCGGCGATGGCGGCGGCGATCGACCCGTCCACGGTGCTGGTGGTGGCCAGCGCGCCGTCCTACGCGCACGGCGTGGTCGACCCGGTCACCGAGATCGCCGCCGCCGCACTCGAACGCGGGGTGCGGTGCCACGTGGACGCGTGCATCGGCGGGTGGGTGCTGCCGCACGCGCCGGACGCGCCGCCGTTCGACTTCTCCGTGCCCGGGGTCACCAGCATCTCGGTGGACCTGCACAAGTACGCGTACTGCCCCAAGGGGACGTCGGTGCTGCTGCACGCCTCGGCCGACCTGCGCCGCTCGCAGTACTTCGCGTCGGCCGCCTGGCCCGGTTACACGATGTTGAACTCGACCACGCAGTCCACCCGGTCCGGTGGTCCCCTGGCCGCCGCCTGGGCGGTGCTGCGGCACATCGGTGACGTCGGGTACCGCTCGCTCGCCCTGCGGGCGCTGGAGAGCACGCGCGTGCTGCGCGAGGGCATCGGGAAGATCGACGGGTTGCGGGTGCTCGGCTCGCCGTCGTCGACGTTGCTGGCCGTCACGGCCGCGCGGGACGACTTCGACGTGTTCACCGTGGCCGACGAGATGAAGGCGCGGAGCTGGTACGTCCAGCCGCAGTTCGCCTACCGCTCCTCCCCCGCGAACCTGCACCTCACCGTCACCGCGGCGAACGCCGGGCACGAGTCGGAGCTCCTGGATGACCTGCGGGCCTCCGTGGACGCCGCGGTGGAGGCCGGGCCGGTGCAGGTGGCGCCGGAGGTCGTGGCGTTCGTCGGCGGGCTGGAGCCGGACT
>NZ_JBFAAX010001465.1:0-1087 GCF_040639995.1 Actinosynnema sp. NPDC023658
CCGCGACGCGGTCGTTGGCGCTGTGCTGCGAGGCGGCCGGCGTCGACGCGGGGCAGGCGCACTCGGCCCTGCACGACGTGTCGGTGGTGCAGGCGACCCCGTCCCGGCTGCGGGCGCTGCTCGACTCCGGCTGGGTGCCGCCCGCCGGGCTGACCGTGTTCGCCGGCGGGGAGAAGCTGACTGCCGAGCTCGCCCGCGCGCTCACCGCCGGCGGAGCCGCGGTCTGGGACCTCTACGGACCCACCGAGACCACCATCTGGTCCACCGTCGCCGGGGTGTCCGAGGACGTCGCGGACGTGTGGGAACCGGTGGCGGGCACCGACGTGCGGCTGCTGGACTGGCGCGGGGAGCCCGCGCCGCCGGGGGTGGTGGGCGAGGTGTGCCTGGGCGGTGTCGGGCTCGCGCGCGGCTACCTCGGCCGTCCCGCCCTGACCGCCGAGCGGTTCGTCCCGGACCCGCACTCGTCGGTGCCGGGCGCGCGGCTGTACCGCACCGGCGACCTGGCCCGCCGGCGTCCGGACGGGCACGTCGAGATCCTCGGCCGGGTGGACCACCAGGTGAAGGTCCGGGGTCACCGCATCGAGCCCGGCGAGGTCGAGGCGGTGCTGCTGGCCCAGCCCGGCGTGCGCGACGCGGTCGTGCTGCCGTTCACCGCGGCGTCCGGCGGTCTCGAACTGGCCGGGTACGTCGTCGGTGACGTCACCGCCGCCGACCTGCGCCGCTCGGCCGGGGTGACGCTGCCGGACTACATGGTGCCGAGCTCGCTGGTCGTCCTCGACGCCTTCCCGCTGACCCCGGCGGGCAAGCTGGACCGCACCGCCCTGCCCGCGCCGGACGCGACCGCGCAGGAGGTCTACGTCGCGCCGCGCACCCACGCGGAGGAAGTGGTGGCGGGGGTGTGGGCGGACGCGCTCGGCGTGGACCGGGTCGGCGTGCGCGACGACTTCTTCGACCGCGGCGGGCACTCGTTGCTGGCCAACCGGATCGCCATGCGGCTGCGGTCCGCGCTCGGGGTGGCCGTGCCGGTGCGGGCGCTGTTCGACCACCCGACCGTCGAGGCGCTGTCCGCCGCGATGGCCGGCTACCC
>NZ_JBFAAX010001466.1:0-1085 GCF_040639995.1 Actinosynnema sp. NPDC023658
CGGCGGGTGCAGCTGGGGTCGGTGACGCTGGACGGGTTGCCCGCCACCGACCGGATCTCCGCGCGGTGGGCGCAGGAGGTCCGCGTGCCGCTGCCGGCGCACGGGCTCGACCTGCGCCGCGTGGCCGAGCTGGAGCTGGTACCGCACAGCGGCTCCGGGCAGGCGTGGCTGATCGACGCCCACGGCTGGGCACCCGGCCTGCCCGACCCGCGCCCGGTGGCGCTGCCGCGCGTCGACGTGGGCGTGCTCACCGTGCAGGAGGGCGACTCCGGCACGCAGACCGTCCGGTTCCCGGTCTCGGTCACCGGTGACGGGACCGGCTCCGTGCGGGTGTTCGTCCAGGGCGAGGACGGCGCGTACACCACGCGGCTGGTGGCGGTCGAGCCCGGACGGCACGAGATCGAGGTGCCGGTGGAGGTCACCGGCAACACCCGCTGGAGCCTGGGCGCCAAGCGGGTGGTGCTGGCCAAGGCCGTGCGCGGCACCGTCGTCGGCCACTACACGGACAGGCTGATCGTGCCGAACGACGACCCGATGCCGACCATCACCACCACCCCGGTCACCGACCTGGTCACCGAGGGCGGCACCCTGACCTGGCGGGTGACGCTGTCCGCCGCGGCCGACTCGAACATCACGTTCAGGGGCAGCGCGGTCGCACCAGGAGGAGCCGAGCTGTCCACCACGGACGTCGACGAGGTGTGGTTCCGCCAGCGCGTCTCCCAGGAGGAACCGCTGCCCTCGCGGCCGTTGTCCTCCACCAGGGTGCAGGTGATCGCCTACTTCAACCGGGGTGAGGTGAACAAGGACGTGTCCGTGCTGACGGTGGCCGACGCCGAGACCGAACCGGTCGAGCGGGTCCGCTTCGACCTGGCGACAGGCACGCCGGGAGGCCCGAGCGCGTCGGTCGTCGGCGCGGTCACCGACAGCGCGCCGAACGAGCGGTGACCGACGGGGGGCTCGACCTGTCGAGTCCCCCGTCCACCAGCTCTGAGGCCTGGCGGATCGCTGCGGTCACCCCCACTTGCACTTCGGGGGTGACCGCACACGCTTGAGTCGCACCCCCTCGATGGGGGAGTCGGGTCCGG
>NZ_JBFAAX010001467.1:0-1083 GCF_040639995.1 Actinosynnema sp. NPDC023658
CACGTCGACCCGGCCGTGTTCGCCCGCGGGGTCGCGGGCTCGTCGGCCGCGCAGGCGAACGCGGTGCCGGTGGCCGAGTACACCGTCGCCGTCATCGTCCTCGCGGCCAAGCGCGCGCTCACCCGGGCCCGCTGGTACGCGCAGGACCGCGTGGCGGGCGATTGGCACTCCGGTGCGGGCACCGGGCTCTACGGTCGCACGATCGGGGTCGTCGGGGCCTCCCGCACCGGCCGGCTCGTCCTGGACCGACTGCGGGCGTTCGACGTGCGGTTGCTGCTCACCGACCCGTACGTCACCCCGGAGCAGGCCGACGCGCTCGGCGCGGAGCTGGTGAGCCCGGACGACCTGTGCCGCCGCAGCGACGTGGTCACCGTCCACGCGCCGGCGCTGCCGGAGACCCGTCACCTGCTCGACGCACGTCGGCTGGCGCTGCTGCCCGACGGCGCGACCGTCGTGAACACCGCGCGGGGCTCCCTGGTCGACACGGCGGCGCTGACCGACCACTGCGCGACCGGCCGCCTCGACGCGGTGCTGGACGTCACCGAGCCGGAGCCGCTGCCGCCGGACCACCCGCTGCTGCACCTGCCTAACGTGCTGGTCACCCCGCACCTGGCCGGGTCGCAGGGGCGCGAGCTGCGCCGCCTGGGCGAGTTCGCGGTGGCGGAGGTGACGCGGTTCGTCCGCGGTGAGCCGCTGCACGGCGCGGTCCTGGCCGCCGACCTGCCCCGGATCGCCTGACCGGCGGGCCCGGCGGCCCGAGTCAAGTCCTTTGTGGACCGACCACCGGGCTGCGGCGAGGATGTCGGTCGACCATACATCAGACGATTTTCGCCGGATTGGCTCCACCGGTACCGGCGCGGCCGGTCGGTGGCGGCGTTGGTTCGGGTGGACGGCCCCGCGCCCTCCGTGCGGCTGATCAGCCCCTGTCAAGCGCCCGACAACGACATACAGACGCCGTTGCGGCGGCAACCCGCGCCCGGTCGCGGCGAGGCCCGGTCGACTTCACCACCGTACCGGTCCGTGATCGGGTGGTTTCCGCCTGCTGGCCGCCGGCTCGACGCTCATACATCTGATGCCTGCGCG
>NZ_JBFAAX010001468.1:0-1082 GCF_040639995.1 Actinosynnema sp. NPDC023658
GTGCTGGCGCGGCGGTGCGTGGGCGGCGCGGCGTCGCCGGTGGCGTTCGTGCCGCTGTTCCTGCTGGGCCCGGTGAGCGGGGTCCTCGTGCCCGCCGGGCTGGTGCTGGTCGTGCCGCCCGTCCTGCTGGGTCGTGGCGAGGTTCGGTCGGGCGCGGTGGCGGCACGCCGGTGAGCCCGGTCGGCGCGGTTCGCACCGACCGGGCGGCGGTGGGTCAGCCCTCCCAGCTGGGCCGGTCGGCGCGCTCCTGCACGGTGACGTTGAGGCGGTTGAAGAAGTTGAGCGTGGCGATCATCAGCACGATGGCCGACAGCTGCTGCTCGTCGTAGTGGGCGGCGGCCTCGGCCCACACGTCGTCGGGCACCGCCTCGCCGGTCCGGTCCGCGATCCGGGTGACGGCCTCGGTGAGCGCCAGCGCCGCGCGTTCGGCGTCGGTGAAGAACGGCGTGTGCCGCCACGCCGCGACGGTGGCCAGCCGCTCGTCGGTCTCCCCCGCCTCGCGGGCTTCCCTCAGGTGGCCGTAAAGGCACGCGCCGCAGCCGTTGATCTGACTGGCCCGCAGGCCGATCAGCTCCAGCGTCAGCCGCGGCACGCCGCCCTGCGCGGTCGCCTTGAGCAGGTTCTGGATGCCCTTCATGGCGTCGGGCAGGACCATGGCCGGGTTCTTCATGCGCATCGCGTTCCCCCAGGGGGTCGGGCGCCGAGGTGTCACATCGGCGCGTTGTCACGGGTCATGTCCCTGACACCGGGCGACGGCGAGAGGTGACCGATGGACGGACGCGAGTTCCTGGCGGCGAGGTTCGAGGAGCACCGCCCGCACCTGCGGGCGGTGGCCCACCGGCTGCTGGGCTCGCCCAGCGAGGCCGACGACGCGGTGCAGGAGGCCTGGCTGCGGCTCAGCCGCGCGGGCGCGGACGACGTGGAGAACCTGGGCGGCTGGCTGACCACGGTGGTGGGGCGGGTGGCGCTGAACATGCTGCGCTCGCGCGGCCGGCGCGGCGAACGCCCGCTGGACGCGCACGTGCCCGATGAGGTCGACGGCGTCACCCCCGAGCACGAGGTGCTGCTGGCGGACTCGGTGG
>NZ_JBFAAX010001469.1:0-1082 GCF_040639995.1 Actinosynnema sp. NPDC023658
GGAAGATCCCGACCATCTCCTCCTCGCGCCGCTCCCGGTACCAGGCGGGCAGCAGCCGCAGCAGCGCCCGGTAGCGGCGTTCCAGGTTCGACCTCACAGCGCGCCCCTCGCCCGCAGCACCGACGACGCGGCGCGCACGTTGGCCGACAGCCGCGCCACCTCCGCCGACAACGCCCGCACCCCGGCGTCGGTCAGCCGGTAGTAGCGGCGCAACCGGCCCTGGTGCACCTCCTCGCGGTCCCGCTCGGCCAGGGCCTCCGCGACCAGCCGGTCCAGCACCCCGTACAGGGTGCCGACCCGCAGCCGCATCCGGCCCTCCGACAGCCCGTCGACCGCGCGCACGATCGCGTAGCCGTGCAACGGCTCCTCCGCCAACGCGGTGAGCACCAGGAACACCTGCTCCGACATACCTCTCACACCGCAGGTTATATCGCAAAGCGGTATATGCCGTCCACGGGCACATCGGCTCGCGACTGTTGCGTCGCCGGCACGGGGCGAGTCGGGTGGGGCGGGAACGCGTGGGAGGCCCCGCCGGGGTCGTCGGCGTCGCGCATTAGGGTTGCCCGCCGTGGAACCGATCATCCCCGCACCGGACCCGACCGACGCGCTGTCCTCCGTGCCCGCCTCCGGCGCGGGCCGCGGTCTCGCGCCCACCGGGCGGCTGCGGTTCTTCTTCGGCCCCATGGACTGCGGCAAGTCCACGCTGGCCCTGCAGATCGACCACAACCAGGCCCGTCAGGGCCGCCGCGGGCTGCTGCTGGTGCGCCACGACCGCTCCGGCACGCCCACCATCTCCAGCCGCATGGGCCTGGCCCGCAACGCGCTGGAGGTGCACGAGGACATGGACCTGTGCTCGCTGGTGCGCGAGACGTGGGCGCGCGGGGCGCGGGTGGACTACCTGATCGTCGACGAGGCGCAGTTCCTGTCCGCCGACCAGGTCGACCAGCTCGCGGAGCTGGCCGACGACGCGCACCTGGAGGTGTACTGCTTCGGGCTGGCCACGGACTTCCGCAGCTGCCTGTTCCCGGGTTCGCAGCGGTTGTTCGAGCTGGCCGACGAGCTCAACGCCATCCAGGTGGAGG
>NZ_JBFAAX010001470.1:0-1081 GCF_040639995.1 Actinosynnema sp. NPDC023658
CCTCTCGCGGGCAATTTCTCCGTGACGGGGGCGCAGCGGGCCGCCGGCAGGCTCCGCCGGTGCTGACGGAGATCGACATCGAGCCTTCGCCCGCAGCGCGCGGCAGCCCGAACGGATCACGGCGCGAGGTGGCCGGACGTGCGGTGGAGGAGCGGTTCGCGGGCGAGGCCCGGGATCAGGGACGGTGGGCGGCCTCGGGCGCGAGCTCCCGCGCCAGCTCGACCGCCGCCCGCGCCGGGTCGTGGGCGAAGCGGGTGGGGAACGCGTCGCGCACCCGCCACCCCGCGCCGCGCAGGGCACGCCACCGCTCCAGGTGCGCCGCCGGGCCGTCGGGGTGCGGCCGGGTGTCCAGGGCGACGGCCGAGCCGCGTTCGCCCACCACCAGGTCGACCCGCCACCGGCCCACCGGGTACCCGGTCCGCGCGGGCAGCCCGAGGCCCGCCAACTCCGCCGCCAGCCGCGCGGTCCACTCGTCGGAGGGCGCGACGCCCTCGGTCTCGGTCGGCGGGACCTCCGCGTGCCGCAGGTACTCCCCGACGAGCCCGACCGGTTCGGTGGCGGAGGTGACGACGTGCACCAGCCGCCGCGCCCGCGTGGTCAGCACGGCCAGCAGGTTGCGGTCGCCGGCGAACCGCCACGCGGCGGGCCGGTCCGCGTCGGTCAGCGCCAGGCTGACCACCACCTCGTCGAACTCCGAGCCCTGCACCCCGTGCACGGTGCCGACGCGCACCCCGCCCGTGGTGATCTCGTCCAGGCTCAGCCGGTCCAGCAGCGCCCGTTCCAGCGCGTCCGCCTGCGCCCGGAACGGGGTGACCACGCCGATCGAGCGCGCCCCGGCGGCGATCCGGCGGCGCAGGTGCGCGAGCACCGCGTCCACCTCGACCGCGTTGACGCCCTTGTCGTCGCGGTCGCCCTCGACGCGCTCGACGTCGATGCAGTCCACGTCCGCGATCGCCGGGTGGGTGGTGAGCAGCGCGATCCGGCCCTCGTAGAACCGGGTCGCGGCGAACCCGATCAGGTGCGGCGCGCAGCGGTGGTGCTCGGTCAGCCAGTGCACCCCGGCCGCCGCCGTGCCCGCGTC
>NZ_JBFAAX010001471.1:0-1079 GCF_040639995.1 Actinosynnema sp. NPDC023658
CCTGATCGTGTGCGCGGAACCGTCGCGGGTCACCGTGACGAGGCGGTTCTCCGCCTTCCCGTACTACCTCGATCGGGATGTCGGCGCAGGTGGCCAGCAGGACCGCGCGCCGCACCGCGGCAAGGCTGCACTGGTGCCGGTCCAGCAGCGCCACCACCCTGGTCGTCGAACTCCGCGACATCGCGGTGTCCTCCCGGTCAGCGCGCGGCACGGCCCCACCAGGTGGAGAGCGCGGCCCGCAACCCCTTGTCGTCCTCGGCCGTGGCGACCCACGCCACGTGCCCGTCCGGGCGCAGCAGGAGCGCCGTCGCGTCGATCCCGGGCACGGGCCGCGCGGTCACCAAGTCGATCAGCGACTCCCATCCGGCCGATTCCCGCGCCCAGCCCGACTCGCCGTCGGACAGGTCCAACAGCACTCCCCGACCGCCGTGCAGCAGCTTCGCCACGTCGGTCGCGCCCCCGGCCGTCTCCAGCGGCACGGTGCGCAACCGCCTGCCCAGCAACGGGTGCTGCGTCGCGTACGGCATCGGGTACCGGACGCCGGTGCCGGTGACGGTCTCGACCAGGTGCCGGTTGACGTCGTCGAACTCGAACAGCCGGGCGACGACGGACCGCAGCGCCTCGACCCGCTCCGGCGGGTGGCACAGCTCGATCTGGGCCCGCACCACCGTGCACGCCTCGGCGCCCACCGGGTACCGCTCGGCGTGGTAGGTGTCCAGCAGCTCGTCGCCCGCCCGCCCGGCGAGCACCGCCGCCAGCTTCCAGCCCAGGTTCACCGCGTCGTGCAGGCCGGTGCCGATGCCCAGCCCGTTCTGCGGGAAGTGCACGTGCGCCGCGTCGCCCGCCAGGAACACGTTGTGCTCGCCGTACCTGTCGGCGTTGCGGGTGGGGTTGCCGTACCCGGTGAGCCAGTGCACCTCGAGCTCGGGCAGCGGGGCCCCGGTCAACCGCTCGGCGGCGGCTTGGAGGTCGTGTCCGGTCGGCGCGGCGGAGGGCGGTGCCAGGTCGAACTCCGCGGTGATCACCCGCAGCCGGCCGGGTGCGAGCGGCGCGCCCGCGTAGTGCCCGCCGGAGGGCGA
>NZ_JBFAAX010001472.1:0-1077 GCF_040639995.1 Actinosynnema sp. NPDC023658
CTCCCCGGCGACGAGCGCCGCGGCGTGCGCGAACTCCAGGTGGCTCAGGAGGGACAGGGGCGCGTCACGGCCCAGCACAGCCGACAACGCGTCCCCGGTACTCGTGTCCCGGGCCAAGGCCACGACTTCCGCCATCCGGCGGAGGTCTCTTTCCCCCAACGCGTCACCCGTCGCGGACATGTGCTGGTCCTCCCGTGAGGAAGGCCGTGCCCCACCCGGAGGCGGGGCTCGGCGGACTGGAAGCCCCGGTCGGGGCTAGGGTGTTTGCAGTTCCGGGTGGAGCTCGACGTCGCACCAGCGCACGAGGCCGGCGATGCGCGGCTGCCCGTCGTGCCGCCACACCATCGACGCCTTGGTCATCGCGCCGGGCGCGCACACCCGGCTCGCGCCGAGGACGGCCAGGTCGCGCGCGGCCCGGCGGAACTCCTCACCGACCGCGCCGAGGCCCACGTTCTGCAGGTGGCGGGCGTACGGGCGCATCAGGTCGACCGCGGCGGCCACGTCCGGCACCGACACGATCCGGGCGACCCGGTTGCCCGAACCGCTCAGGGGCATCAGCACGTCGTCCAGCACGACCGTCCACTCCAGACCGTCCGGGGCCCACACCCCGCTCGCCTCCGACGTGGCAGCGCGCCACTCGGCGAGGATGCGGCGGTGCTGCAGCACGGCGGCGTCCTCGGCGTCGATCGTCCCGGGTGGACTGTCCTGCGCCTCGCGGCGCATGGCGGCGGTGAGGTGCTGCGCGATGTCGCGGGCGTGGTCCTCGTGCACCACGTAGACCTGGGGCGACAGGCACGCGTGCTGGTCGAAGTCGCTGCAGTCGGCGGCGATCTGCCGGGCCACCTCGGCGGCGCCGTGCCTGGCCGCGTACTCCGCGCCGACGATGCCGAACGACAGCTTGTGCGAGTGCTCCTCGTAGAGCTGGTGCGGCCCGACCTTCGCGCGGATCGCGGCGCAGGCCTGGTCGCCGCCGTAGGCGATCACCGCGTCGGACTGCTCCAGCGCGGCCTGCAGCGTCACCTCGTCGTCGCGGTCCCAGTAGGTCGCCACGACGGCGTCGGCCAGCACCGGCTCGAC
>NZ_JBFAAX010001473.1:0-1076 GCF_040639995.1 Actinosynnema sp. NPDC023658
TAAATGGACTTGTCGTCCACCCGCTCGTCCGGGTGCCGTGACGGGGTGGACGACGCGGAGCTGCCGACCGGCGTCGGCTATTGCGAAGCGGAACGCGATCACCCGGAGTGGTTCCTGCTCGACCCGAACGGCCGGCGGCTCGAGTACGACGGCTATTCCGAGCACTGGCAGATGGATGTCGGCAACACGGCCTATCAGGACGCGTGGGCCGCGAACGTGATCAAAAGCAGCACCGCCGCCGGATTCGACGGCGTGTGGATGGACAACGCGTTGTTCCCGTGCGACGCCTACCACGAGGGTGTCTGCCCGGCGAAGTACCCGACCGACGCGGCGTTGCAGGACGCGTACGTGTCGATGTTGGCCAACACCCGGGACAGGTTCGTCGCGTCCGGGTTGAAGACGGTCGCGAACCTGTCCAACGCCAGGGTGCACGGGGACGCCTGGAGCACCTACACCGAGTACCTGGACGGTGGCTTCGACGAGTGGTGGCTGACGTTCGACGACACCAACCTGCTGTCGGAGTACTCGGACGGGTGGAGCAAGCAGGTCGACGAGATCGCCGCCAACGAGGCCAGCGGCAAGATCACCCTGGTCCAGCCGCACCACAGCGCCGACGGTGACCGGGCGTACCGGTACGCGCTGGCCAGCTACCTGATGGCCGCGGGCGACCAGGCCGCGATCGCGAGCCTGGACCGGACCGACGGCTACGGCGACCCGACGCCGTGGCGCGCGGAGTACGACTGGGACCTCGGCACGCCGTCCGGGCCGTACAAGTCGGTGGGCACGAACCTGTTCCTGCGCGAGTTCGCGTGCGGCACGGTCGTGGTCAACGCCAACCGCACCGACAGCAGGTCCGTGACCGTGCCGCTCGACGGCGGGCACGTCACCGAGCGGGGCACGACCGTCACGTCCGTCTCGCTAGGCGGCACCTCCGGCGCCGTCCTGCGCAAGCCCTGCTGACGGCGGCGTCAGCGGGAGGTGGACCCGGAAGCGGGTGTCACCGGGCTCGGACTCCACCCGGATGTCGCCGTGGTGGCGGTCGACCACGATCCGCCACGAGATGTCCAGGCCGAGCC
>NZ_JBFAAX010001474.1:0-1075 GCF_040639995.1 Actinosynnema sp. NPDC023658
TCGCCGATGTTGTCGTCGGTCTCCCTGCCTCGCTTCAGCCCGGCTGGCAGCTCCCACATCACGTAGGTGCCGAGGTGCTCCGGGTCACCGCGCCACGTCTCCATGCCGTCGAACGGCGAGGGCTCTGCTGGGGTGTTGCGGCTGAACGCGAGGAAGCTGGCCGGCCAGCGGTGGATGAGGTAGGTGTCGTCGCCGTCGCGCACCTGGGGGTTCACCGCGAACGCGGAGACCTCGACGGGCACCACGAGGGTGTCGTTTCGGGCCATGGGTTACAGCGTCCCTTCGGTGGGTTGGGCGGAACTAGCGGAAGGATCCTGGAGGAACTGCTGCAGCAGCGGGGCCTTGACCATCTGCAGGGCAAACTGGGCCGAGGAGAGCTCGGACACGGAGTGGGCGGCGGCCAGCGCCGGGGCGAGGCGCTTCTGGATGTCGAGGACGTCGTCCCTCCCCGAACGCAGGAATTGCTGGTAACCGCTGCCGTCCCGGGGGAAGTCGCCGAGCGCCTTGCCGACCGGGCTGATGATGGAGCGCAGCTCCGTGGTGTTGTTGTCGCTCAGCCCGAAGTGCAGGCCCTGCGGCGGTTCGGCGAGCGTGAAGCGGTCCAGAACGTCCGTGTACAGCAGGATCAACAAGTCCTCGCCCAGGATCTGCTTCCGCAGCGGCTGGATCTCCTTGCCCTTGCTGAACGCGGTGATGATCGTCTGGGGCCAGCCGGGGACGAGTTCGGAGCGGATCATCACGCCGGAGACGAACTGCGAAACGCCCCGGATCTCCCGTGCCAGGTCGTTGAGGTCCGCGTCCAGCGCGTGCCCGACACCGACGCTCAGCGCCCCGTCCACGGCGGCGTCGATCCACCCGGTGTCGCTGTGGAAGAACCTGATCGACTCCTGCGGGAGGAGCCGTACGTCGGGTACGAGATGTCCGAACGGCACCATCTCCAGCTTGGCCAGTCGGGTCAACCACGCCTGGACGGGCCGCAACTGGGACTGGACGGCGGACGTCAGCACCGCACGCGTGGAGGTGTCGGCGACCGCGGTCCGCAGCCGGTCGGCGGTCAGCGACACCGGAGCTGCGG
>NZ_JBFAAX010001475.1:0-1074 GCF_040639995.1 Actinosynnema sp. NPDC023658
AACGCCCGCCGGGGCAGCGACCGGGGCACCCGGCCCGACCTCAGCGCCACCACGGTGTCGATCCGCAGACCGATGAGCGTCGCGTTCGCGACGCACGTCTCGCAGCCCCAGCGGCGCATCCGCTGCCGCGCCGAGTTGGCCATGGTGCGCGCCAGCTCGAACTCCCCGGTCATGTGCGCGGCCACGGCGCGGTACAGCTCCACGTCGGCCAGGTCCCGGGTGATGCTGTGCCCGTCGCGCATCGCGGGGAGCATGCCGTCGAGCTGCTTGCCCGCCTCGTCCGCCAACCCGGCGGCCATCAGCGCCTGGGCCCGGTGCAGGCCCAGCAGGACCGGCACGTCCAGGTCGTTCTCGCGGTAGGAGCGCTCGCTGTGCTCGTAGCGGCGCAGCGCCGCCGGAACGTCGCCCACCCGCAGGTCCAGCAGGCCGAGCGAGTGGCTCGCGTCGGCGGCCCGGTCGAGCAGCCCGTGCGCGGTCGCCAGCGTGGCGGCATCGGTCAGGTCCTGGCGTGCCTGGCGGATGGACCCCAGCCTGGTGTGCGCGGTGCCCCGGCTCCACAGCGACTTTACTTCCAGCTCGACCTGCTGCGGCCCGACGTCACCGCCCGCGCGCCGCTGCACGTAGTGGTCGAGCGCGGCGTCGAAGAAGGTGATGGCGTCCTCGATCAGGCCCGCGTTGAGGAGCAGGAGACCGCGGTTGTGCTCGACGCCCCCGCGCAGCTCGTCCCTCACCAGCGGGTCGGTGACGTCCTCGACCAGCCGCCGCACCTCGGCCAGCCCGTCCAGCCCGGCGGCCGGGCCGGACGACTCCGCCGCCAGGGCCGCCAGCGTGGACCACAGCCGGATCCGCGCCACGTGCCAGGCCGACCGGGTCTCCGGGTCCGCGGGGTCGACCGCTTCGATCAGGTTCCGACTGCGTCGGAGCAGGCGCACCGCGTCGTGGTGCCGCCCGGCGCACGAGGCGTCCACGCCACGGCGGTGCAGTTCGCGCGCTTCACGGATGACAACGGCTTCGTCGCGGTCAACGGTCACTGGCACCCGTCTATGACATCACAGAACGCAACGGGAAAGCGCC
>NZ_JBFAAX010001476.1:0-1071 GCF_040639995.1 Actinosynnema sp. NPDC023658
CTGCCTCGAACTGCTGCGTAATGGGTCCGCCACCCTCACCATCACCTGGAACACCGGCCAGACCTCGACCATCTCCTTCAACTACACCGTCAACATCGTGGGGGCCGCCATGGTGGTCACCTATACCGGCACGGTCACCTCCGGCCTGTTCGCCGGAAGCACCGTCCTCCAGGTGAACACCAATCCGGCCACCGACGTGCTGCTGTGCACCCTCGGCCTGGGCACGGTCCCCAGCACCTACGCCCTCGTGACCCTGGAGATCACCTCACTCTGACCCGGCTTACCCGAGACCACCCCACCACCGGGGCACGCGGGGCGGTCGGCGGGGGCAGGACCGTGCGGTCCAGCGACGCCGTGGGCGGGACCGGTCAGAGTGCGGTCAATGCGATGCGCGGCGAGGCCCCGCACGGAACGGACACGAGTTGCGGGAGCTGCCGGGGAGACCGCAGTCACCTTGCGGGGCGCACGGCACCGAGCTGCGGCAGCGTGTCAGCAGCCCGTCCGAAGCCGCCGCCTCCCTCGCTCTCGACCGCCGAATCCATCAGGTAGGCCCCAACAACCCGGCCGGCGGGTTGTTCGGACCTACCTGACGGACCGCAGGTCAAGCACCTCCACCTCCGCCAACTTCAAGCGGAACAGACATACGGAGTCGGGTTACTGGATGGTCACTCATTTCAGTAACCCGGAGGACAGCCCACGATGCCCAGAAGGTACCCGCCCGGGTTCCGGCACAAGGTCCTCGATCTGATCGCGTCCGGCCGCCGCGTCGCCCAGGTAGCGGCGAATCTCGACATCAGCGTCCAGACGATGTACGCCTGGCGCCACCACGAGCTCATCGACAGTGGGCGGCTACCCGGGACGACCAGCGCCCACAACGCCGAGCTGGTCGCCGCGCCTCGACGGATCGCCCGAACTCGAAGCCGAGGTCGCCGTCGTGGACGGCATTGCCGGACGCGGTTCGGTTGCGGTCCGGCGCGGACGTCGCCGCGGTGACCGTCGCCCAGGTGCAGGGGTGCGGGCTGCGGCCGATCTCGGCCGCGATGGTGCGAACGCCCGCGCCGGCCCATCGGC
>NZ_JBFAAX010001477.1:0-1070 GCF_040639995.1 Actinosynnema sp. NPDC023658
GCGGTGGCCGCCGCGCCCGTCCTGGCGGTCGCCCTGCTCACCGGTCCGGCGCTCTACGTCGTCTGGGTGGGCAGCCGCGCGACCCTGCGGCCCGTCCGCGCCGCCACCACCTAGCCCGCGCGCCGTCCACGTCCCCGCCCCACCCCGTCCCCGAGGGAGAAACATTGTCCGCGGAAGCCGACCGCGCCCTGCCGATCACCACCGAGGTCCTGGAAACGGCCTGGAACGCCGCCGTGGCCACGGTGCGCGGCAACGTCGCCGACTTCACCGCCTGGTACCCCGACGACACCACCACCGCGGGCGTCTACCGGCCGCGCTCACCGCGTGGCGGCGCACCCGAGGGGGCCAACGTCGGGTGGACCACCGGGTTCTGGCCGGGCATGTTGTGGCTGACCTGGGAGGCCACCCGTGACGACGACGTGCTGAACGCCGCCCGGGCCCAGGTCGACGCCTTCTCCGACCGCGTCACCGGTGGCGTCGACCTGGACACCCACGACCTCGGCTTCCTGTACACCCTGTCGTGCGTGACGCCGTGGCGGCTGCTGGGCCACGAGGGCGCGCGCGACGCCGCTCTCGGGGCGGCCGACCACCTGATGAACCGGTTCCTCGAACCGGCGGGCATCGTGCAGGCCTGGGGCGACCTCACCGACCCGCTCCAGCGCGGCCGCACGATCATCGACAGCCTGATGAACATGCCGCTGCTGTACTGGGCGGGCGAGACCACCGGCTCCCGGCACTTCGCCGACGCCGCCGTCCGCCACACCGAGCAGCTGGAACGGCACATCATCCGCCCGGACGGCACCACGTTCCACACCTTCTACTGGGACACCGCCACCGGCGAACCGCTCCGGGGCGCCACCGAGCAGGGGCACCAGGACGGCTCGTGCTGGGCACGCGGGCAGGCGTGGGGCATCTACGGCTTCGCCCTGGCCCACCGGCACGCGCGGCGCGGTGCGTTCCTCGACGCCGCACGGCGCTGCGCCGACCACTTCCTGTCCCGGTCACCGAGGTCCACGACACCGCCACCGCCATCGCCGACAACCAGTGCTTCGGCTACGACTACCTGCGCC
>NZ_JBFAAX010001478.1:0-1069 GCF_040639995.1 Actinosynnema sp. NPDC023658
CACTGGCACCCCACCACAACCACCCTCGACCTCCCCACCTACCCCTTCCAACACCACCACTACTGGCTACATGACACCGGCGCGGGCGATCTCGACGCCGCAGGCCTGCACAACGCCGACCACCCATTGCTCGGCGCGACGACCACGCTGGCCGACAACGACACCGTCCTCTACACCGGACGCCTCTCCACCCGCACCCACCCCTGGCTGGCCGACCACACCGTCGCCGGAACAACCCTCCTGCCCGGCACCGCCTTCATCGAACTCGCCCTGCACGCCGGACGCGAAGCCGACTGCGGACGGCTGGACGACCTCACGCTGGAGACGCCGCTCGTCCTGGGCAGCACCGACATCCACGTCCAGGTCACCGTGGCGGCGCCCGACGACTCCGGCTCACGTGCGATCGGCGTGTACTCGCGCGACGACAGCACCACCACGTGGACGCGGCACGCCACCGGAACGCTTGGCAGGTCCGTTCTCCCACCGCAGGACACCACGCGGCTGCCCGAAGACGCCCGTCCACTGGACGTGAGCTCGATCTACGACGGCTTGGCCGACACCGGCCTGGAGTACGGCCCCACCTTCCAAGGACTCCGAGCAGCCTGGCAACACGATGACGACCTCTACGCCGACATCGCGCTACCCGACGACACCGACACCACCGGCTACGACATCCACCCCGCACTCCTCGACGCGGCCCTGCACACCCTCGCGCTGAACGCCGAGGATCGGCACGTCAAGCTGCCGTTCGCCTGGAGTGGCGTCCAGTTGCACGCGACCGGCGCGGAACGCCTGAGGGTGCGGATCACGCCCACCGGGAACGAGTCGGTGTCGCTGTTCGCGGTGGACGGCAGCGGACAGCCGGTGATCACGATCGACTCGCTGACCCTCCGTCCGCTGGACGTCGCCCCGACCGCGCCGGTGCTGCACCAGTTGACCTGGTCGCCCATACCCACGCCTGCGTCGGTGTCCACGCCGGACTTCGAGGTGTTCCGGGTGCCGGACGAAAACCCCGTCCAAGCCACGCTCACGCACCTCCAACACTGGCTCACCACCGACAACCCACGAC
>NZ_JBFAAX010001479.1:0-1068 GCF_040639995.1 Actinosynnema sp. NPDC023658
CCCTCGGCCATCGCCGCGCGCACGTTGCGCAGGATCGTCGAGCAGCGCTCGTCGTCCCAGTCGTGCATGATCCGCGACAGCAGGTACAGGTCGCCGCCGGTCGGCACGGGGTCCTGGAAGAAGTCGCCCGCGACCAACGCGGCACGTCCGCCGTGGCCGGCCAGGGTCGCGGTCGCCGCGCCCATCACGTGCGGCCGGTCGAACAGCACGCCGCGCAGGCCGGGCGCGGCCGCCAGGACCAGGTCGAGCAGCCGGCCGTCCCCGCCGCCCACGTCCACCACCGTGCCGCCGGCCGGCAGGTCGAGCAGCGCGGGCACCAGTTCCAGGAAGGCCGTGCCCGCCGCCATCGCGCCCTCGAACAGCCGCGCGTCGGCCGGGTGCGACGCGAAGTGCTCGAACGGCTGCACGCCGTAGACGTGGCTGAACCCGCTGACGCCGGTGCGCACGGCGTGCTCCAGCCCGCTGAACGACCGGTAGAACAGCCCGCCGTAGATGCGCGCCAGGTCCCGCTGCGACCCGGCCGCGTCGGTGCGCAGCAGCGCGCCGACCTCGGTCAACGACCACTGCTCGCCGTCGCGGCGGAACACGCCGAGCGCGGCGAGGTAGGCCAGCACGCGGCGCAGCTTGTCCGGTCGCGAACCGGTGCGCCCGGCCAGTTCGGCGGTGTCGAGGGGACCGTCGGAGAGCAGGTCGGCCAGCCCCAGTTCGGCCGCCGCCGCCACGGCACGGGTGCGCCACGCGCCGGTCATCAGGTCGAGCATCGAGCGCCGCGGCTGGTCCGGGCGTCCTACGTGGAGCTCCAGCAGCGCGGCGTGGTGGCCGGGCAGCCGCAGCTCCATCCGCGCCAGGTCGGGCCCGGTCGTGGTGCGGAAGTGCAGCACCGTCACGTCGTCGTGGTCGCGGTAGCCGCCGCCGTCGGGGGTGAGGCCCGCGTCGAGCAACGTCCCGCACACACCGCGCAGCAGCACGTCGTCGTGATCGCGGACGCGGAAGGCCAGGTGGGACTCCGCTCGCCGGTCCACCTCGGACAACGCCGGCCGGCCGCAGACCGCGTACAGCTCCACCTCG
>NZ_JBFAAX010001480.1:0-1067 GCF_040639995.1 Actinosynnema sp. NPDC023658
CCCGCCACGAGGCGGGGGTGGTCCAGGACGTAGCGGGCCAGTGCCTGGCCGCCGGCCCAGGGGAAGGCCCAGAACGGGGGTTCGGTCGAGCCGGTGCGTTCCCAGAGCGTGATGACGTCGTCGGCGGTGCGCAGCACGATGTCCGGTGTCAGCGGCACGGGGCGCGCGTCGGTGACCGAGCGGACGAAGTCCTCCACTAGGCCGAGAGCCTCTGCGGTTCCAGGGCGCGGGACAGGCCGTCCATCGACAGGCCGACGGCGTCGCAGAGCGCGGCGACGGTGAAGAACGCCGGTGTGGGGACGCGGCCGCGTTCGATCTTGCGCAGGGTTTCCACCGAGATGCCGGCGGCGGCGGCGACCTCGACCATGCTGCGCGGGCCGCGGGCGCGGCGCAGCAGTTCGCCGAGGCGTTCGCCGCGGTCGCGGTCGGACTGGGTGAGGGGCTGACGCACCATGCTGTGATACTAATACCGGGATACAAATACCGGTATTGCTATCACGGCAGGAGCATGTGGTGATCGAGTTGAAGAGCCCCGGCGAACTGGACGCCATGCGCGCCGCCGGCCTCGTGGTGGCCGACGCGCTGGCCGCGGTGCGGGCCCACGCGACGGTCGGGGTGTCCCTGCTGGAACTGGACGGCATCGCCCGCCAGGTCATCCGCGACGCGGGCGCCGGGTCGTCGTTCCTGCACTACCTGCCCTCGTTCGCGCCCACCCCGTTCCCGGGCGTCATCTGCGCCTCGGTCCACGACCTCATCGTGCACGGCATCCCCGACGGCTACCGGCTGCGCGACGGCGACCTGGTCAGCATCGACTGCGGCGCCCACCTCGACGGCTGGCACGGCGACTCCGCGATCAGCTTCGTCGTCGGTGACGCCGACCCCGCCGACCTGGCGCTGGTCGACACCACCCGCCGCGCCCTGGACGCCGGCATCGCCGCCGCCGTGCCCGGCGCGCGGATGGGCGACGTCTCCCACGCCATCGGCGTCATCGGCCGCGCCGCCGGCTACGGCATGCCCTCCGACTTCGGCGGCCACGGCATCGGCCGCGCCATGCACGAGGCGCCCGG
>NZ_JBFAAX010001481.1:0-1063 GCF_040639995.1 Actinosynnema sp. NPDC023658
ACCAACCCCACCTCCATCACCCCCGCGCGACCCCGCCCCCCCCCCAGCGGGGTCGCGCTCCCCGCCCCTCTCAGCCCCGCGCCGCGCGGGCCCGCGGCCCGGCCCCGCCCGCACGCCCGCACCACGCGGATGCCGGAGAGCTGCTCGCGCAGCACGCGGTTGACCGCGTCGATGCGCTCCTGCATCAACCGGAACTGCGGGACCATGCGGATGACGATCAGGCCGACCGCGATGGCCAGCGCCGGCACGCAGACGACGAGCAGCCACGACAGGCCGACGTCCTCGCGCAGCGCCATGATGATGCCCGCCACGCACATGATCGGCGCGTTGACCAGCATCGTGCACCCCATGACGACCAGCAGCTGCACCTGCTGCACGTCGTTGGTGGTGCGGGTGATCAGCGACGACGGGCCGAGCGTGGCGACCTCGCGCGCGGAGAACTCGCCCACGCGGTGGAAGACGGCGGCGCGGACGTCGCGGCCGAAGCTCATCGCGATGCGGGCGCTGTAGTAGACCGCGCCCACGGACGAGAGGATCTGGATGACCGACACACCGACCATCCAGCCGCCGGTGGACAGGATGTAGCCGGTGTCCCCGGCGGCGATGCCGAAGTCGATGATGTCGGCGTTGAGGCTCGGCAGGTACAGCGAGGCGACGGTGCCGATCAGCTGTAGCACGAGCACGACCGTCAGCTCACGCCGGTACGGCCGCAGGTGGGTACGCAGCAAGCGGCTCAGCAACGATGCTCCCCCATAAGAAACGAATCGTGTCTAACATGCGCCAAGGTAGACCCGTACGATAAGAAACGCAAAGTATCTAAAGGTCGGGTAAAGGGGCAGGGTGACCGGGATCAAGTCGCGCCGACGCGGCGCACAGCTGGAGCAGGCCATCCTGGACGCGGCCTGGGACGAGCTGTGCGAGGTCGGCTACGCCCGGCTCACCATAGAGGGTGTCGCGATCCGAGCGGGAACGAGTAAATCCGTCATCTACCGCCGCTGGGGTAGCCGGGCCGAGCTGGCGCTGGCCGCGTGGTTCCGCCGCGTCCCGGCGGAACCCGAGCTGC
>NZ_JBFAAX010001482.1:0-1063 GCF_040639995.1 Actinosynnema sp. NPDC023658
CGTGGCGACGGCGTTGCGCTCGGTGCCGGGCACGCACGACGTGCGGGCCGCGCTGGACGCGCTGGACCTGACCGCGACCCCGGACGCCACCTGGTTCGGCCGGTCCTGCGAGCTGGTCGCCCGCGCGCTCACCGGCCTGACCGCCCAGCGGCCCGCCGCGCTCGTCCTGGACGACCTGGACCAGGTGGACGACGACTCGCTGGCCATGCTCGCCGTGGTGCTGCGCCGGGTCACCGCCGCGCCGCTGGTGCTGGTCACCGCCGTCCGCGCGCACCACCGCAACCCCGGCGTCGAGGAGCTGCTGGACCGGGTCGAGCGGCACGCCGAGGTGGCGCGCGTCCACCTCGCCCCGTTGAGCGGCGGTGACGTGGCGCGGATCGTGGAGACCGTGCTGGGCACGCCGGTGGACGAGGGCCTGGCGCACGAGGTGCACCAGCGGGCGGACGGCAACCCGTTCTTCGCGGTGGAGATCGCCCGGTCGCTGCGCGAGCTGGACCTGGTGGCGGTGGACGGCAACCGGGCCAGGCTCACCGTGTCCCCGTCCGCGATCCGGCTGACCAGGCGGGAAGCCGTGCTGCGCCGGGTCGCGCCGCTGGACCGGGACACCCGGGCCGTCGCCCGCGCGGTGTCCGTCTTCCGACGGGTGCGGCTGGACCGGATCGGGCTGCTCGCCCGCGTGTCGTCGCTGCCCGAGGAGACCGTCGTGGCCGCGTTCGACGGGCTGCTGCGCGCGCACATCGTGGTGCGGGACGAGGACCGCGGCTACCGGTTCTCGCACGCCCTGGTCGGTGAGGCGCTGTACCAGGAGATCGGGCCCGCCCAGCGCCGCCACCTGCACAGCCTGATCAGCGCCCGGATGCTGGACGACCGGGCGCGCGGCCTCGCCGTGGACGAGATGGAGCTGGCCTGGCACCTGGCCGAGTCCGCGCCGCCCGGCGACCTGCGCGCCGTCCGGGTGATGGCGCAGGCCGCCGCGGCCAACCGCACCACCGCGCCGGAGACGGCGGCGGCGCTGTGCGCGCGGGCGTTGGAGCTGCTGCCGGTCGCCGCGCCGGAACGGCCC
>NZ_JBFAAX010001483.1:0-1060 GCF_040639995.1 Actinosynnema sp. NPDC023658
GCGGGGGCATGGTGGGGTGGTTGGACCGGGCCCCGGTGGAGACGTCGTAGCTGTCGTGCCACGCGGGTTCGGGCACGTGGTTGCCGTCCTCCCGGATGCGGGCGACGTTGCGCCGCACGGCCGGCTTGTCCCACATCGCCGCGCCCATCGACGGGAAGAACACCACCGGGTAGCGCACCGACAGCAGGACCGTGGTCAGCCGGTTCGGCGCGGCACCCGCTGCCGCTGCGGCGAGCGTGTGCGCGGTGGCGGGCAGCACCACCGCGATGTCGTGCTCGGCGGCGAGCCGGGACGGCTTGTCGGTCGGCCAGTCCTCCGGCGCGTCACCGCTGACCACCCGTTCGGCGAAGATCGCCGCGGTGCTCGGCGGCAGGAAGGTCGCGGCCGTGTGCGTCATCAGCACGGTGTACGTGCCGCCCAATTGGGCGCGCAGCTCGGTGAGATAAGCGGGCAGGTTGGTCACGGCGATCGAACCGGTCGCGCCGATGAGCACGCGCGGTTCGCCGGGTATCGGGGTGTTTTCGCTCATGCGGGCAGGGTGCCGTCATTTCCCGGCACGTTCAACGCGTCTTTTTCGCGCGGTGTCGCGCGGTCGTCGCGGTGTGCTTGACAAGGGCAAGTGGTGCTGGTGTCATGCGAAGGCGGTCGACGATCGGACAAACGCCCGGACGATCACGGAATCTATTCGACGTGGTGGGCGCGGTCATTCGCGGCACGATTCCTCCCGCTTTGTGGTGTCGATCCGCAATGCCTGTGACCACCGCTGTCGAGAATGAGGAGCGGAGCGTGGACGAGAATTTCTCCAGCATGTTGAGGATGCTGAACAGCCGCATGCCCGTCCGGGACGCCGCCGACGACGGGCCGCAACCGCCCGCCGTACCGCACCAGGACGGGCCGCACGGCGACGGGCAGCACCAGGACGGGCAGCACGACGGGACCCACGACGACGGGCGCCACGAGCCCTTCCCCCTGACCGACATCCAGTACGCCTACGTGATCGGGCGGCAGGGCGGGCAGGGTGTCGCTCGGGACCGGAGTGCTGGTGTCGTTGTGGTCGGCC
>NZ_JBFAAX010001484.1:0-1059 GCF_040639995.1 Actinosynnema sp. NPDC023658
TCGACGTGGTCGGGGTTGTCGAAGGACGCCGCGCTGCGCTCGTACGTGGCGTCGTCGAAGTCCCACCGCGGCGACCCGTTCCGCCAGATGAGCTTGTTGAAGTCGTGCCGGTTGCGGCGGTAGCCGACGACACCGCGCTCGGTGGCGAAGTAGTACTGGTACCACCAGCTCAGCTCGGCGGCGGGCGCCAGGGGTTCCAGGTTCTTCCGCAGGTTCGTGATGAGGTACCCGCTCACCGCGACGATCGCCTTGCAGCGCCGCGGCCACAGCGCGGCGACGACGCCGACGGTCCGCGCGCCCCAGTCGAACCCGCCGAGCACCGCCTCCTCGATGCCGAGCGCGTCCATGAGGGCGATGACGTCGAGCGCCACGGCCGACTGCTGGCCGTTGCGGACCGCGTGCGGCGACAGGAACGACGTCGCGCCGTAGCCGCGCAGGAACGGCACCACCACGCGGTACCCCTCGGCGGCCAGCAGCGGCGCGACGTCGACGTAGCTGTGCGCGTCGTACGGCCAGCCGTGCAGCAGCACGACGGCCTGGCCGGTGCGGGGACCGAACTCGGCGTAGGCGATGTCGAGCACGCCGGCACGGACGTGCTCGAGGGTGCCGAGCGAGGTGTTGCCGCCGGCCCGGGGTTCGAGCGCGGTGGCGGGTTTCGCCGTCACGGCGGGCAACGACGTCGCCGCCACACCCGCCGCGACCGCCTTGGTGAACGATCTCCTGTCAAGCATCGTGGACTCCCTGTGCGCGACCGTGGACGAAGGCGACGCTAGGCAGGCCGTGCGGTCCGCGGCGACCGTCGGGTGACGCCGACGCTGTACGTCACCCACCGCTGTACGTCACCCGAGCGAGTCGAGCGCCTCGCCCAGGTCGGCCCGGGAGCTGACCCCCAGCTTCGGGAAGATCCGGTGCAGGTGGGTGCCGACCGTCCGGTGCGACAGGAACAGCCGTTGCCCGATCTCCCGGTTGGTCAGCCCCTCCGCGGCCAGCCGCGCGATGCCCAGCTCGTGCGGCGTCAGCTTCTCCCGCGCGTCCGGGTCGCGGTTCGGGCTCGACTCG
>NZ_JBFAAX010001485.1:0-1059 GCF_040639995.1 Actinosynnema sp. NPDC023658
GTTCGCCAGCGCCGCCGACACGGCCGCGCGCAGACCGGCCGGGGTCTGGTCTTCGAGGGTGACGCCCAGGCCGAGCTCGGCCGCACGCGCCGCGATGGCCCGCTGCTCCGGGATCTGCGGCACGGTCACGAACGGGACGCCCTGGTACAGCGCCTCCATGACCGAGTTCATCCCCGCGTGGCTGAGGAACACCGACGCGTGCCGCAGCACGGCCACCTGCGGGACGTGGGCGTGCGCCGAGACGTTCGCGGGCAGCGACCCGAGCAGCGCCGGGTCCAGGGCGCCGATCGACATCACCACCTCCCACGGCGAGTCCGCGAACGCCTCGACGCAGGCCCGGTAGAACTCCGGGCGCGAGTTGAACACCGTGCCCAGCGAGATGAGCAGCACCGGCGAGTCCGACCTCGGCGTCCACTGCTCGGCGGCCTGCCAGCTCGTCAGGGACGGCCCCACGAAGTGGAAGCGGTCGTCGAACGTCTCGGCGGACAGCTGGAACGACCGCGGCACGAACACCACGCTGGTCGGCGCGACGTGGCCGAACATCAGGTTCGGGTCGTCGAGGAAGGTGAAGCCGGACGCGAACCGCGCCATCCGCCCGATCGCGGCGACCAGCGCCGGGTGCTGGTGGTCGAACGACGGCGGCAGGTAGACCTGCGTCGCGGAGAACCGCTCGTTCTCCGCGAACGTCGGCACCAGCGCCACCTCGGGCACGCCCAGCAGGTTGGCCAGCATCCGCCCGGTGAAGGTCACCGAGTCGTAGCACACCACGTCGGGCCGGTCGGCCTCGAAGTGCTGGGCCAGCACCGGGAACGACACCTCGGCGTCGTCCAGGAAGTGCTCCAGCGTCACGGCGAGCTGCTCGGCGGTGAACTCGCCCCGCGCGTCCATGTCCGGCGGCAGCTCCGACGGCAGCACGACCGGTGAGGCGCCCGCGCGCGCCGCGCCCGCGGCAGTGGCGGGACCGGTGGCGTAGCTGACCCGGTGACCGCGCCGGACCAGCTCCTCCACCAGCGGCAGGGTCGGGTTGACGTGCCCCGCGGCGGGTGCGCTGACCAGGGC
>NZ_JBFAAX010001486.1:0-1056 GCF_040639995.1 Actinosynnema sp. NPDC023658
ACGACCTGGTCCGGGTGGCCGCGGAGCTGTCGGGCGAGTGCCTGTCCACGGGCATGGTCTGGGCGATGCACTGCCAGCAGGACGCGGCGCTGGTCGGGCACGCGGGTCCGGAGCTGCGCGCCGACCTGCTGCCCCGGCTGGCCGCCGGCGAGGTGTACGTCGCCTCCGTGACCAGCGAGAAGGTCAAGGGCGGCCACCTGCTCAGCGCCCACGCGCCGCTGCGCCGCGAGGGCGGCCGGGTGCACGTCGACCGCGACGCGCCGATCGTCACCGGCGGCTCGGACGCCGACGGCTTCCTGATCACCATGAAGGACTCCGAGTCGGCCCAGCCGTCGGAGGTGTCCCTGGTCTACGCGGACCGCGCGCAGCTGACCGTGCGGCACGCCGAGGGCTTCTCCTGGGACCCGATGGGCATGCGCGGCACGCACAGCGGACCCCTGCACCTGTCCGGCGCGGTGGAGGAGAGCGCGGTCGTCGGCGGTGCGGGCGGGTTCCGCGAGGTGGCGCTGCGCACGTTCGTGCCGGTCGGCCACATCGCGTGGGCGTCGTGCTGGCTCGGTGCCGCGCGGGGCGCCCTGCGGGCCGTGCTGGAGCTGGTGCGCAGCCCGGCGGGGCGCAAGCAGTTCGACCTGGACTCCGACCTGCTGCGCGCCCGGCTGGCCAGGGTGCGGCTCGACCTGGACACGACGGCCGCCCTGATCGCGCAGGTGGTGCTGGACGCGGGCCTCGCGCCCGACCCGGAGGCGCCGGACGTGCAACTGCGGCTCAACGGGCTCAAGGTGCACGCCGCCGAGCGCTCGTTCGCCGTCGTGGACGCCCTGGTCGAGGTGGTCGGTCTGCGCCACGGCTACCTGCGCGACGCGCCGATGCCGCTGGAGCGGCTGTTCCGGGACCTGCGCTCGGCGTCGCTCAACTACGCCAACGACCGGCTGCTCGGGGCCAACGGCGCACTGGTGCTGGTCGACCGCGGGGTGGGGTTGGCGCTGTGACCTCGTCCACCCTCCGCACCGTCCCGGTCCTGGACGTGCCGGTCGGGCCGGGGCTGCGGCCGGTGCA
>NZ_JBFAAX010001487.1:0-1053 GCF_040639995.1 Actinosynnema sp. NPDC023658
CGGAGACGAACTCGAAGCGGTTCACCAGCGCGTCTCCCCTGCGAAATACCGGGCCGCCTTGCGCAGGATGTCGCGTTCCTCCTCCAGCTCACGGATCCGCCTGCGCAGTGCGGCGTTCTCGTCCTCCGGCGAGGCCGGAGCCGAGGTGCTTGCGGTGGAGGCGGGCGCCTCGGTGCGTTGTGCGTCGTCGAGCCGGATCCAGTTGCGCAGCGTCTCGTGGTTGACGCCCAGGTCTTGGGCCACCGATTTGATCGTCGCGCCTGGGCGGGACCGGTAGAGCGCGACCGCCTCGGCCCGGAACTCCGGCGGGTAGTGCTTCATCACCATCTGAACGGGACTCCTGTCCACCCGGATCGTCAGGATCCAAGTGTGTCTGGTGTCCAACATCCGGGGTCAGGGCCCGCCGGACATACGAATATAAACAGCCCGAACGGACTGTATCTGCTCTTGCTCGGCCGGATCGGTCGACCGGCATGAGGTCTCTATGTAACGCTTGCGGTGCGGGAGGTCTTCTCTCGTCACCAGGGGGGACTCAAGGGAGTTCATGTAGCGCCTGTTTTGGCGTGCGCATCTGTCGCCGTATCAGCTTCTGGTGCCTGTGATCAAGGGGGCACAACTATGTCTGCTCGAACACGCTTGTTTGCCGTGACCGGCACCGCCATCGCTTTGGCGACGGTGTTCGCGCTTCCGGCCGGGGCTGCTCCGGCCAAGCCCGGCGGCGAGGTCGGCGCGGCGCATGCGGCGTGCGGGACCACGAAGCCCGACAAGGACGACAGCTCGTGGCTGGCCACTGCCGAAACTGCGGCCAGGCAGCGCAGCGGGTCGTCCACGTCGTGCACCGCGCTGGGCACCGCTCAGACTTCCGACCGGTTGGACTACCACTGCTATACGGTGGGCAACGACGGCTACACCTGGACCTACCTGCGCAACGACCGCACCGGCGTGGCCGGCTGGGTCCGTGATGATCTGCTGGAGGACCACGGCAGCGGCGTGCCCTGCTGACAAGGGCGTTCCTGAGGGTCGGCTCCGCGGCGCGTCTGTCGCGGAGCCGAC
>NZ_JBFAAX010001488.1:0-349 GCF_040639995.1 Actinosynnema sp. NPDC023658
GTGACCTCGACACCGGCGTGCGGAGCGGCGGGATCAGCGCAGGGCGTCGCAAGGGGTGGCGTCCGGGTCCCCGGCCGCTCCGGCCACCCACCGCACGTGGCCGACGGTGGCGTCGAACCGCCCTGCCGTCGCGAGCAGGAAGGGGGTGTTGACCGCGCTGGGGTCCAGGCCGGCGGCGGTGAAGCACCCGACCGGGATCTTCACGCTCCGGGGGGTCCCGACCGGCAGGCCCCTGAGGATCGAGGTCGCGTTCAGCTCGGCCGCGCAGGGGTAGCCGCAGTGGACGGCGAGGGCCGTGGTGGCGGTGGGGCTCTGGTGCACGACCTAGTCGTGCACCAGGGCGCCCGCG
>NZ_JBFAAX010001488.1:359-1052 GCF_040639995.1 Actinosynnema sp. NPDC023658
GGTCGCTGCTGCCGTCGGCGTGCTGGAGGTAGACCTGGCCGGGCGCCGAGCCGCTCCACCTCACGCGGAGCCCGGACTGCCCGTCTGGGGTGGCGGAGATCGCCTGGTAGGAGGCAGTGCGGTCGGCGCCGATGACCTGGCCCGCCCAGCCGTCCTCCGCGCTGCCCAGCATGCCGAGGTACCGGGTCGGGGTCGGGCCGCTGTAGATCTCCAGGTCGGGCGCGCCCCCGGCTCGTCCGGGCGCCGGAGCCGGAGGCGCGGTGGTGGGGTCGGGGCTGGAGGAGGTCGCGGTGGTGGGGTCGAGGGCAGAGGAGTCCGCGGTGGTGGTCGTGGTGGGAGCGGTGATGGTCGTGGCGCCGGCGGAGGAACCGGTCGTGGAGCCCTTGATCTGCGGTGCCCTCTGATCGGCCGCGGCGTGCGCGTCATCCTGCGGGGTGCCCGAGAACACCAGGGCCGCTGCCGCGGTGACCGCTGCCGCGACGGTCACCGCGGCGGCGGGGAGCAACCACCCGCGCCGCCGCACCTGCGACTCGTCGCCAGGATCGGTGGGCACGGTGGGCACGGCGAGTGCGGCGGCAGGCTCGACGGGTCTGCCGGGGCGGAGGTCCTGGCGCGGGTCCACCGCGGTGGTGCCGGGAGGGGGTGTGAATCCGGTGCCGGCGCTGGCGGCGGCGCCGAGGGGGACGGGGAGCG
>NZ_JBFAAX010001489.1:0-1049 GCF_040639995.1 Actinosynnema sp. NPDC023658
GCAGGGAGACCGCCTTGTCCAGTGCCGGGTCACGGCCGGCGGACAGGTCGGCCGCCGTCGTCGGGGCGTAGTGGTCCGGCGCCACGCCGACGGTGTTGACGACCTCCTTGTTCGCGCCGATCTCGTGCATCTTCGGCAGCGCGAGCACGGTCCCGTTGTCCAGCAGGTACGCCTGACCCGGTCCGGACACGGCGCCGGCGGTGCGGGTGCCGACCAGGGTGCCCAGCTTCAGGTCCTTGACCGTGCTGGAGAACGAGTCGCACGCCGACGCGCACCGCCGGTCGGTGAGGGCGACGAACGGCAGGTTCAGCAGCTCCACCGAGTCGTCGGTGCGGTTGGGCGTGCAGCGGTCCTTGACGTCGCACCAGTAGCTGGTGGTCCTGCCGTGCGCGAGCGCGCCGAGCAGCTTCGCGACCGCCTCCGGGCTCCCGCCCCCGTTGCCGCGCAGGTCCAGCACGACGCCCCGCAGCGAGGCCTGGGCGCGCAGCGCGGCGACGGCCGCGAGCACCCGGTCCGCGAGTTCGGGCGCGAAGCCCGGCAGGGTGACGTAGGCGATGTTCCCGTCCACCAGCCGGGACTGGACGTCCGGGCGCTGCGCCGGGAACTGCGCGGCGGTCAGGGTGGCGGTGAACGTCTCGCCGGTGGCCGGGCGCCGCACGGTGAACTGCGCCGTCGACCCGGCCTGGCCGTCGGTGAGCCAGGACAGCACGGCCCGGTTCAGGACCCCGTTCACGAACACCGGCACGCCGTTGATCGCCAGCACCTCGTCACCCAGCCGGAGACCGCCGACGTCGGCCGGTCCGGACGCGGCGATCCGGTTGAGGTGGGCCGGTTCGGTGGCCACCGGGTCGATGTCGCCGGGACCGACCGACACCGACAGCTCCAACCCGTAGAGGTTGCGCACGGCCCGGTCGAGCCACCGGGCGTGGTTGTCGTCCAGCGCGCCCACCAGGGCCTTGATGGCGGAGGACGCGACGGCCGCGCGGGCGTCGTCGGGCAGCGAGTCCGCGATCCGCCGGTAGACCTTGCCGAACGCCGCCCAGTCGCCG
>NZ_JBFAAX010001490.1:0-1046 GCF_040639995.1 Actinosynnema sp. NPDC023658
GACGCGGGCGTCGGCTGAGCCGCGACGGCGACGCTCACCCAGGTCTACAACTGCCAGTTCCCGTAGATCGGCGCGCAGGACATGAGCGTCGAGGTCGTGGTGGACGACCTGCCCGACGAGGCGGTGGTGGGCAGCCCCATCCCGGAGGCGCACGTGACTGCCACCGCCACCGTGCCCGACCTGGCGACGCAGGGCCTGGCGCTGGTCGGCGCGACGTCCGTGGAGGGCACCGGCAAGGCGCAGACCCGGTTGGACAACGCGGGTTTCGCGCTGGACCTCGTGCCGGACCTGGTCGTGGCGAAGACCCCGGTGCCGGCCTCGGGCCCGTTCGACACCATCGCCACGGGCAGCACGCCGCCGGTGAGCCTGCCCAACGCGGGCCTCACCACCATCACCATCGGCAACTTCGAGATCACGCTGACCCCGCACAAGGCCGACGGCTCGGAGACGGGCCTGGGCACGTTCACCTCGCCGTGCACCCTCAAGCCCGGCCAGTCGACGCTGCTGTACCAGTTCACGGTCGCACCGGAAACCACCACCACGACCACGACGACCACCACCACCGAGCCGACGACGACCACGACCACGACCGAACCGACCACCACCACCACCACAACGGAACCCACGACCACCACCACGGGACCCACGACGACGACCACGGAACCCACCACGACCACCACCACTGAGCCGACCACCACAACGACGACCACAAGTCCCACCACCACAACTACAACGACCACGACTCAGCCGACCACCACCACCACCACGACCACACGCACTTCCACCACCACCACAACACCGACGTCGACCACCACGACCACGCCGACGTCGACCACCACGAGCTCGGGCACCACCACGTCGACCACGGGCACCACCACCCCGACCTCGACCACCGCCCCGACTTCCACCACCACGACTTCCGCCGCTCCCACGTCCACGACGACCACGACGCAGGCCTTCATCCCCGCCCCGACCTACCCGGACAAGAACGACAGGCTGGCCAGCACCGGCTCCCCGGTCCTCGGTCCGCTGGTCCTGGGTGGAGT
>NZ_JBFAAX010001491.1:0-1045 GCF_040639995.1 Actinosynnema sp. NPDC023658
CACGGGTGCGCCGGGAGGTTGCACCGGGCGGTCAGATCGCGGAGCAGTCGGCCTTGTCGGTCCAGTCCGTACCGCACCGGTACAGGGGGAACGGGGTGTTGTCGCCGTACCGGGCGCCGAGGGTGTTGTACTCGCCCACGTCGATCCGCTGGGCGACGTAGTGGTCGGTCGCCGTGGCGGTGACCGTGTCGGTGTAGGGCGGTCGAGGGGTCGTGGTGGTGGTGCCGCCGCTGGTCGTGGTCGGCGTCGTGCCGCCGCCGTCGAGACCCCAGAACCGGGCCAGGTGGTAGGCGGAGCAGATGTTCACGTCGAGCACGTACGCCGCCGTGCTGCCGCACTGGGTGGCGCCCGTGCCGGGGTCGACGGGTTGGCCGTGGTTCATGCCGGTGATCGAGTAGAACTCGACCGTGCCGCCGTAGACCTCGTGCGGGTAGCCGGCGACGGTGTCGCGGACGTCGGGCGTCGGGTCGGTGCCGTTGACGTCGGTCCACTGCTCGACCAGCTCGGTGCCGTTGAGCGGTCGGACGGTGGTGTCGGCGGTGCCGTGCCAGATGGACACCTTCGGGCGCGGGCCGGTGTAGGAGAACGCGGCGCGGACCTTGTCGCCCCACTGCGCGGGCGTGAGGTTCGTGCCGGGGTTCATGCAGCTGTAGGCGGACGCGACCGTGGTGGCGCACTGGTAGGGCAGGCCGGCGACCACGCCGCCGCCGGAGAACACGTCCGGGTAGGTGGCGAGCATGACGGCGGCCATCGCGCCGCCCGCGGACAGCCCGCTGACGTAAGCGGACGTGCCGCCGTTGTCCTGCTTGGCCTTGTCCACCATCTGCTTGATCGACAGCGCTTCGCCGGAGCCGCGCCGGGTGTCACCGGGCTCGAACCAGTTGAAGCACGAGTTGGCGTTGTTCGCCGACCTCTGCTGCGGCACCACGACGGTGAACTTCCAGCGGTCGGCCAGTTGCGGCCACCCGGTGCTCGTGCCGTAGCCGGCGGCGTTCTGCGTGCAGCCGTGCAGGGCGACCACGACCGGTCGGCCCGCGGGCAGCCC
>NZ_JBFAAX010001492.1:0-1044 GCF_040639995.1 Actinosynnema sp. NPDC023658
GGCCCTCGTCCTTGGCGCGCTTCATGTCGACGACACCCTCGACGAACGCCTCGTGGAGGCCGTGGCCGAGCAGCGTGGTCCGCAGCTCGTCGAGCGACTGGCGCCGGTAGCGGATCGGGCGGCCCAGCTCCGCGGTCATGATGCGGGCCCGGTCGTCGGGCGACAGGTCGTGCGGGCCGAGCACCGGGACGCTGTCCACACCGGTCCAGGCGCGGTCCAGCAGCAGCCGCGCCGCCGTCGCGGCGATGTCGGCGGCGGCCACCAGCGGGGCCGGCCGGTCGGCGGCGACGGTGTCGGCGAACACGCCGTGCTCGCGGATCGGGTCGACCTCTTCCAGCAGGTTCTCGTAGAACGACGGACAGGCCAGGGCGCGGTAGGCGACGCCGGAGTCCGCGATGAGGTCGTCCGCGGCCAGCGAGGCGGTGACCAAGCCGGCCCGATCGGCCTGCGGGGTGCCGCGCCCGAGTGCCGAGACGCCGACGACGTGGCCGACGCCGTGGGCGGCGAACGCCCGCGCGGCCGGCCGGGTGAAGCCGGTGTACGCCTCGTCGGGCGTGACCGAGGCGTCCGGCGGCACCAACCAGAAGACGGCGTCGGCCCCGGCGAAGGCGCGATCGACGGTCGGGGCGTCGCCGTGCGAACCGGTGACCACCTCGACCTGCCCGCGCACGGACCCGGGGAGCCGGGCGGGATCGCGCACCACGACGCGCAACTCCTCTCCGCGTGCGGGCGCGGCCTCGACCAGCAGTGACAGCAGCCGCCGACCGATGTTCCCGGTGGGGGCGGTAATGACGATCATGACAATCCTCGGGGTCTTCGTCGGAGTGGGAAGCCCCTCGATCGTGCGGTCCCGGAGCGCGTTGCCACAATGGGAACCTCAGCAACCAATCATTGCCTGGAACGGAATGATGCCGGTGAGCAGGCCAGTTTCGACCCTCGACGCCAACCTCGCCGTCGCGCTCGACGCCCTGCTGAGCGAGCAGAGCGTCACCCGTGCCTCCGCGCGGCTGCGCACGTCCCCGGCGGCGATGAGCCGCACCCTGG
>NZ_JBFAAX010001493.1:0-1043 GCF_040639995.1 Actinosynnema sp. NPDC023658
ACGGGTTGGGTGGTGCGGAGGCGCACGGCCGCAAGTCCGGTGTGGTGCACGTGATCGCGGACAGCGAGGCGGACGCCTACGGGCGGGCGCGGCGGATCACGGGGTTGTTCGCGCAGCCGGGTGTGTTCGACCTGGGGTCGGTGCCCGACGGTGAGGACCTGCGGGCGTTGTTGCCGGAGCAGCCGCAGCGGGCCTACGACGTCAAGCCGTTGGTGCGGGCGATCCTGGACGAGGGTTCGTTCGAGGAGCTGCAGGCCAGGTGGGCGCCCAACGTCGTGGTCGGCCTGGGCCGGCTGGGCGGGCGCACGGTGGGGGTGATCGCGAACAACCCGATCCGCAAGGGCGGCTGTCTGGACTCGTTGTCGGCGGAGAAGGCGGCGCGGTTCGTGCGGATGTGCGACGCGTTCGGGGTGCCGCTGCTGGTGCTGGTGGACGTGCCGGGGTACCTGCCGGGTGTGGGTCAGGAGTGGGACGGCGTGGTGCGGCGGGGTGCGAAGTTGCTGCACGCGTTCGGTGAGGCGGTGGTGCCGCGGGTGACGTTGGTGACGCGCAAGTCCTACGGCGGGGCCTACATCGCGATGAACTCGCGGTCGTTGGGCGCGACGGCGGTGTTCGCGTGGCCGATCGCGGAGGTCGCGGTGATGGGCGCGAAGGCGGCGGTGGGCATCCTGCACCGCAAGAAGCTGGCCGCGGTGCCCGACGAGGAGCGGGAGGCGCTGCACGCCCGGCTGGTCGAGGAGCACGAGCGGATCGCGGGCGGGGTCGAGCGCGCGATCGCGATCGGCGTCGTGGACGAGGTCGTCGAACCGACCAAGACGCGGCGCAAGCTGGCGCAGGCCCTCGCGGCCGCCCCGGCCGGCCGCGGCGCGCACGGCAACATCCCGCTGTAGCAACTCATCCGCCGTGGAACGAGGAGGGCCCGTGCTCGACCACCTGCGTGACAAGGGACGGCGCGTGCTGCTGTGCACCGTGTCCTCCGACTCGCACACCTGGAACCTCGTGTTCCTCCAGCTGCTGTTGGAGGAGCACGGCCACGACGTCAC
>NZ_JBFAAX010001494.1:0-1041 GCF_040639995.1 Actinosynnema sp. NPDC023658
CTCACCGACGCGCGCGGCCTTGGCGTCGGCCTCCTGCCGGCCGGCGCTGAGCTCGGAGTCGCTGGGGTTGGGCGGAGGTGGCGGCACCGCGTGCGCCGGCACCGCCAGGCCCATCGCGGTGGTCAACGCGATCACGACCGGGATCACCCATCGAGCCACGACTGCCGCCTCCCCGCGCACTCGGCCGATCGGCGTTACGCCGAACGGCGTGACACGGGCCGACTGTGCCACTCGTGCCCCAGGCTTTCCACCGGACCCTGCGTGAACATCAGCCACACGGGTCACAGCGGACGCGCGCGTCAGACCCGCCCGGGTGACGCGGTCACCGTCAGTTGACCTTGCGCTCCAGGTCCGCCCAGTACGGCGAGCGGAGCTTGAACTTCTGCACCTTGCCGGTGGCGGTGCGCGGGATGGCGTCGCGGAACTCGACCGAGGTCGGCGCCTTGAAGCCGGCGAGCCGGGCCTTGCAGTGCGCGATCAGCTCCGCCTCCGTCACCTCCGCGCCCTCGGCCCGCACGACCAGCGCCTTGATCGTCTCGCCCCACTTGTCGTGCGGCACGCCGATGACCGCCGCCTCGGCCACCGCGGGGTGGGCGAACAGGGCGTCCTCCACCTCGATCGACGACACGTTCTCGCCGCCGGTGATGATCACGTCCTTCTTCCGGTCGGAGATCGTCAGGTGGCCCTCGTCGTCCAGCGAGCCGCCGTCGCCGGTGTGGAACCAGCCGCCCTCCAACGCCTCCGCGCCGGCCTCGGGGTTCTCCCAGTAGCCGGCCATGACGACGTTGCCCCGGGCGAGCACCTCGCCGGACTCGGACGTCTTCAGCCGCACGCCGATCGCGGGGGCGCCCGCCCGGGACAGCTTCCGCGCCCGCTCCTCCGCCGACAGCTCGTCGTCCTGCGGGCGCGAGCGGTTGAAGGTCAGCAGCGGCGAGGTCTCGGTCAGGCCGTAGAGCTGGAGGAACTCCCAGCCCAGCTCCTCACCGACGCGGGCGATCGTGCGGCTGGGCGGCGGGGCGCCCGCGCAGACGATGCGGTCCC
>NZ_JBFAAX010001495.1:0-1040 GCF_040639995.1 Actinosynnema sp. NPDC023658
GTTCGACCCGGGGCAGTGCGCGACGCCCACCCGGTGCTTGGCGTAGATCGCCACGTCCTCCGGCGTCGCCACCCGGACCCGCTACCTGGCCACCGACCTGGAGTCCGGCGAGGTCGGCCACACCCTCACCGACCTCGGCGAGACCGCCGCGCGCCGGGCGCTCACCGCCGCCGGCAAGACCGCGGGCGAGGTGGACCTGGTGGTGATGGGCACCGCGACACCGGACATGCTCATGCCCGCCACGGTCAACCTCATCGCCGACCGCCTCGGCATCGACGGCGTGCCCACCTTCCAGCTCCAGTCGGGCTGCTCCGGAGCCGTGCAGGCGCTGGAGATCGCGGGCCGGTTGATGAGCACCGGCCGGTACCGCACCGCGCTCGTGCTCGGCGGCGACGTCAGCGCCAGGCACTACGACCTGCGCGTGGACGTGCGGACGCTGTCCCCGGCCGAGGTGGTCAACGTGGTGCTGTTCGGCGACGGCGCGGGCGCCGCGGTGCTGGGTGTCGAACCGACCGCCGACTCCGTCGCGGTGCGGACGGTCTTCACCCGCCTCACCGGGTTAGGCCGCGAGCCGGGGCAGGTGATCCGGTGGTTCGGGCTGGCCGACCGCGGGCACGAGCAGGCCGCCGGCGCCGAGGACTACAAGATGATCGAGGAGTCCGTGCCCGCGATGTCCGAGGAGATCCTCAAGGAGCTGCTGGACGAGGCCGGCTGGACGTCGTCAGAGGTGGACTACCTGCTGCCGCCCCAGCTGTCCGGCCGGATGACCAGGAAGATCGTCGATCGTCTCGGCGTGCCGGGTGCCACCGAGGTCAGCTGCGTGAGCGAGGTCGGCAACAACGGCAACGCGCTGGTGTTCTTCCAGCTCGAACGCGCGCTGGCCGCCATGGGCCGCGGTGAGCGCGCGGTGGGCATCGCGGTGGAGTCGAGCAAGTGGATCAAAGCCGGGTTCGCGCTGGAGAAGGTGTGACGCGTGGAGCCGACCGCAGAGAACTCCCACCTGGCGCCCCGTCTGCTGCGCGACCTGACCGGTCCGGAGG
>NZ_JBFAAX010001496.1:0-1039 GCF_040639995.1 Actinosynnema sp. NPDC023658
GCCAACGGCTGGGTGAACGACAGGTCCGCGACCCTGGGCACCGGGAGGTCGCGGGACGCGTCGAGGCCGGCGAACCCCGACTGGTCGCGGACGAACGTGCCCCGACCGCGTTCACCGACGACCAGGCCCATGGCGGCCAGCTCCGCGTAGACGCGCGTGGCCGTCGCCAGCGCGAGGCGTCGCTCGCGCGCCAGGTCGCGGTGGGTCGGCAGGCGGGTGCCCGGTGCGAGTTCGCCACGGCGGATCGCGGCGGCGAACTCGTCCACGAGGGACTTGTAGGTGGGTGGACGCACGGCGCACCTGTATCTAGGACAATCAGTGGATTGTGCCAACCTAGGCTGCCTAGCCTCGTCGCGTCCACGCACGCCACCGACCGCGGAGCGGTCGACCCGACGACGAGGTGCCCATGACCGTCCACATCGACCGGCGGGACGACATCGCCACGGTGACCATCGACCGCGCGGCGAAGCTGAACGCTTTGGACTACGCCACGATCGACGAGCTCGGCGCGGCCCTGGACCGCCTGGAGACGACCTCCGTCCGGGCCGTGGTCCTCACCGGCACCGGGACCAGGGCGTTCAGCGCCGGCGCCGACATCACCGACCTCGCCGTGAGCATCGCCGGGGGAACCGAACAGGCCCTCCGCGAGGTCGTGCGGCGGGGTCAGGGGCTGACCCGGCGCATCGAGGAGTTCCCCAAGCCGGTGATCGCCGCGGTCAACGGGCTGGCCTACGGCGGTGGCTGCGAGATCGTGGAAGCCGCGGCGCTGGCCGTCGCCGCGGAGCACGCGACCTTCGCCAAGCCCGAGATCACCCTCGGGTTCCCGCCGCCGTTCGGCGGGTCGCAGCGGTTGCCGCGGCACGTCGGCCGCAAGCGCGGGCTGGAACTCATCCTGACCGGCGACCCGATCCCGGCCGCACGCGCCGAGGCCATCGGTCTGGTCAACGCGGTCGTGCCGGCCGACGCGGTGCTCGACGCGGCCCACCAACTCGCCGCCCGTATCACCAGGCACGCCCCCACCGCGGTCACGGCGTGCCTG
>NZ_JBFAAX010001497.1:0-1038 GCF_040639995.1 Actinosynnema sp. NPDC023658
GCAACCCGTTGGTCCGCGGCCGGATCGGGTGGAACTTCGTCAGCGGCGTCCGCGCCCACAGGATCGCCTGTGTGCTCGCGGATCGCGACCACCGCGACGCGGCCGATTCCCTCGCGCTGCAACTGGACACCGACGCGGGGTTCTACGCGTTCTACCGGGACCTCGTGCGCACCCACCTGCCGCGCCCGGTGCGCGGCGTGCTCGGCGACGCGCGAGCGGAAGCCCTGCGGTGGCGCGGCACCTCGGACACCGACGAGACCGGCCTCGCGCTGCTCGTGGTGTTCCGCGATTGCGTTCGCGAAGCGATGTTCGCAGCGGTCACCCGTCCCGCGCAGGGTTACGACCCGGAGTTCACCTACTGCTACAACGGCCACGAGCAGCCGTTGCGGCACATGCTCACCCACCTCGACGATGGGTTGACGCCGCCGCCGTGGCGCGACGCCCGACATTTCGTCGCGGGACAGCTGCTGCTGGCCCGGCGCGTGCTGACCCACCGTACCGGCACCGACCAACCGGTCCGCTGGGGACAGCTGAACCGGTTGCGGCCGTTGGCCTTCCGGCCGGACGGCAGCGCGGCGGCCACCGGGTGGGACGACGTCGAGTTGGCCGGCTGCACCGAATCGGTCCGCGTCGCCCAACCGGACTTCGGCGCCGCGCAGCGACTGGTGGTGACCCTGGGGCGGCGCACCGGTGGCCTCCTGTCGATCCCCGGCAGCCAGCAGGCCACCGATGAGGCCGAGGGGTTGCGGCGCTGGGCCGCCGGGCACGCCGATCCGCTGCCAGGGCACGGGTGACCGATGCGCTACCGTCCCCTCGGCTCCAGCGACCTCGTGGTCAGCGAGATCGGCGTGGGCACCTGGCAGAACGTGACCACGGCCGACCAGGCGCGCACCGATCGACTGGTGCACACCGCACTCGACGAAGGCATCACCTTCTTCGACACCGCCAACTCCTACGCCGACGCACCGGAAGCTCTCGCACGCGCGCTGCGGACCACGCCGCGCGACCGGTACGTGCTGTCGACCAAGCTGTACTTCC
>NZ_JBFAAX010001498.1:0-623 GCF_040639995.1 Actinosynnema sp. NPDC023658
CGACCCCGAGCACGTCCGAGTGCCGGTGGTGGTCGGGGAAGGCGGCGCGCAGGGCGTCGGGCACGGCGGCGAGGTCGTCGTCTCCGACGGTGATCTCCTCCGCGGTGCCGAGGCGACCCCAGGCCTCGGTCAGCACGGCCCGCAGCCGGGCGGCGACGCGCTCCCGGACCGGCTCGATCACCGCGGGCGCGCGGACGGCGCGCAGGTAGGTCGGGAAGTCCTCGGTCACCGCCGAGGCGTAGTGCTCGTGCAGGCCGCTCGCCGCGCACTCCGCGACCAGCCGGTGCAGCCGCAGCAACGGCGGCAGGTCCTCGTGCAGCACGCGCGCCACCCGTCCCCCGACCCGGAACGCCGTGTTGCGCTGGCAGTCCTCGTAGAAGGGCAGCCGCCCCGCGTACATCCGCCCGACCGCCCGGCTCACGTCGACGCCCGCGTCGGTGAGCAGCGACCGCGTCCGGTCGAGCAGGTCGCGCCGGGCGTCGGCGGAGGTCTCGTGCTCGAACCGGTCGCGCAGCGCCTCCAGCTTCGTCACCACCTCGACCGGGTGACCCAGGGCGCGTTCGAACGCACCCGGACCACCGCCCGGCGGCACCGGGATCTCGCGCCGCAACGCACCCGCCGTG
>NZ_JBFAAX010001498.1:633-1038 GCF_040639995.1 Actinosynnema sp. NPDC023658
GCGGCCGGAGGTGGGTGTCCACCGGTACCCGCGCCCCGTCCTGCACCGCCCGCACGTCGCGGGCCGCCACCGCGGGCAGCGCGATCCGCCTGCCGACCGGCACCCGCAGGTCGTCACCGTCCAGGTCGCACGCGGGGTGCAGCCGGTAGGGCGGGTCGGCCGTCCCGGAGGCGAGGAGCGCGTCACCGAGCCGGCGCAGCACCCAGTGCTCCACGCGGACGCGGCGGCGCACCAGCCGCCCGGCGTCGGGGTCGACCGGCCACGCGGTGAAGTCGGCCTCGCGCTCCGGCTCGACCGCGCCCCACGCGAGCGGCCCGAAGAAGCTGCACGTCTCGTTCTTCGTGCAGAACCGCTGGAGGTAGGCCCAGGCCAGCCGCAACCGCTGGCGGGTGCGCGAGGTGACCT
>NZ_JBFAAX010001499.1:0-1036 GCF_040639995.1 Actinosynnema sp. NPDC023658
ACCGCGGATGGGCGCGACGGCCCGGTTCCCCACCGCCGCCGGGAACCGCGGGTCGACGGCCAGCGCGGCGTCGAGGTGCGTCATCGCCTCCTCGTGGCGGTCGCGCTCCAAGGCGACGGTGCCGCGCAGGGCGCGCAGCCGAGGTTCGCCGGGGCGCAGCCGCAGGCCCGCTTCGGCGTCCGCGTCGGCGGCGTCCACCACGCCCAGCGCCAGCGCCAACTCGGCCCGGCTGAGCCGGGTGTCCACGTCGTCCGGCTCCATCTCCAGCACGTGGTCGAAGTCGGCCAGCGCGCCGTCGACGTCACCGACCTGGAGACGTGCCGTGCCGCGGTTGTAGTACAGCTCCGGGAACGGCGGACCGAGGCGCACCGCGCGGTCGTAGTCGGCCAGGGCCGCGTCCAGGTCGCCGCGACGGCGGTGCAGCTTGGCCCGTTCGCTGAGGTAGTCGGTGTAGCGGGGGTCCAGCTCGATCAGGCGGGTGAAGCCCTCGGTGGCCTCGTCCACGCGGCCGAGCGCGGCCAGCAGGCGGGTGCGGTTGTAGAGCAGCTGCGACCGGTGCAGCACCCAGTCCTCGCTGCCCAGCTCGCCGTCCAGCCGCGCCATGCCGTCCTCGACCAGGCGCAGCGCGCGGTCGAGGTTGCCGCGGTGCATCTCCACCAGCGCCAGGCCGTTGGCCTGGAACACCTCGTACGTGCGGCGCTCGGCCGGGTCGGGCAGCTGCGACGCCAGCGCGTGGGCGTTGTTCTGCCAGCCGATCGCGGCGTCGTGGTCGCGCGGTTCGAAGAACCGCGTGTGCAGCATGGCGATGCTGTAGCTCGCGATCAAGTGCACCTTCGGGTCCAGGAACCGGGCGCGCAGGGGGATGTTCAGCGCCAGCGACTCCTCGTGCCGCCCGAGCGCCACCAGTGCCGACGCCGCGTGCTGCGCGAACCGCAGGTACTGCTTCGGGTGCGCCTCCGGGTCGGTCACCGCGCGACCGCGCTCACCGAGGTCCACCACGGCCGCCGAGAAGCCGACCTCCACGCACGTGCGGAAC
>NZ_JBFAAX010001500.1:0-1036 GCF_040639995.1 Actinosynnema sp. NPDC023658
GCCACCCGGTGCTCGCCGTTGTCCGGGGCAGCGCGGTCAACCAGGACGGCGCGTCCAACGGCCTGTCCGCGCCCAACGGCCCGTCCCAGGAACGGGTGATCCGCCGCGCGCTGGCCAACGCCCGGCTGTCCGCGTCGGACGTCGACGTCGTCGAGGCCCACGGCACCGGCACCACCCTGGGCGACCCGATCGAGGCCGAAGCGCTGCTCGCCACCTACGGGCGGGACCGCGAACGGCCGCTGTGGCTGGGCTCGCTGAAGTCCAACATCGGCCACACCCAGGCCGCCGCCGGTGTCGGCGGGATCATCAAGACGGTCATGGCCATGCACAACGACCTGCTGCCGCGCACCCTGCACGTCGACGAGCCGACGCCGCACGTGGACTGGTCGACGGGCGCGGTGGCGCTGCTCACCGAGGCCCGCACCTGGGTGAACGACGGCAGGCCGCGGCGCGCGGGCGTGTCGTCGTTCGGCATCAGTGGCACCAACGCCCACGTGATCATCGAGGAGCCGCCCGCACCGGTCAGCCGGCGGGACGAGCGGACGGGGCCGATCACCACCGACGCGGTGCCGGTCCTGCTGTCCGCCAAGACCCCGGCGGCCCTGCGCGACCAGGCCGCCGCGCTGCTCGGCCACACCGGTGCCGACCTGCGCTCCCTGGCAGCCGTCCTGGCCTCGCGCACGCACTTCGCGCACCGTGCGGTGATCGTCACCGACGACCGGGACGAGCTGGCCGCCGCCCTCACCGCACTGAGCGAGGGCCGACCGCACCCGTCGCTGGTCCAGGGCACCGCGGACGAGACCGGCGGAACGGTGTTCGTCTTCCCCGGTCAGGGTTCGCAGTGGACCGGCATGGCCCGCGACCTGCTGGCCGCCTCACCGACCTTCCGCGAGCACGTCGAGGCGTGCGACGCGGCCCTGGACTGGCCGTTGCTGGACACCCTGGCCGCCGGCGTCGAGCTGAGCGGCGTCGAGCGCGTCCAGCCCGCCCTGTTCGCGGTGATGACCGGTCTGGCCCGGCTCTGGGAGGCCGTGGG
>NZ_JBFAAX010001501.1:0-1034 GCF_040639995.1 Actinosynnema sp. NPDC023658
TCGGCATCGAGTGCAGCTTCAGCCGCCGGTACCCGGTGAACGAACGCAGGTCGGCCGAGTCCCAGGCGTGGATGTACTGGTTCTGGCGGGTGAAGTCGGTGCCGGCCAGGTCGGTCGCCAGGACGATGAACCCGCCGTTCTGCTTGCGCATGATGAACGGGTCGCGCAGGCCGCCGGTGCCCGCCGTGGGCGTGGCGACCGGGTTGTTCTGGTTGAGCGGCGTCCAGTCGAGCCCGTCGGCGCTGACCGCCAGGTGCAGGGCGTAGCGGTCCGCGACCTTGTTCGGGGACTCGGTGAAGTACCCCATCACGTAGGCCGAGTCGCCCGGCGCGGCGAGCGCGGCGAGCCGGCTCGTGCCCGCCAGGGCGACCGCGGCCGCCCCACCGGCGAGGAAAGTGCGTCGTTGCAGCATCTGCCGTGTGCCTTTCGCGGGGAGCCCGGGGCGGGCGGGAGACACCCGCCCCGGGGAGTCTCATTCGCCGGACGGTGCGGTGAGGGTGGTGCCGAGCCGGACCGGTGTGCCGAAGTTGGGCGTGCCGTCGGAGTTCCAGGTGAACTTCTGCGCCCGCGTCGACCGGTTCATGTCGCAGCCGCCGGACGCGGAGTCGTTGGCGTGGTAGACGATCCAGTCCTCGGTGCCGTCGGGCGACTTGAAGAACCCGTTGTGGCCGGGGGCGAACACGCCGTTGCCGTCGTTGCGCTGGAACACCGGGTTGGGCGACTTCGTCCAGTGCGCCCGGTTGAGCGGGTCGGTGCCGGTCAGGGTGAGCAGGCCGAGCTTGTAGTCCGGGCCCCAGCACGCGCTGGCCGAGTACACGATCATCGTGCGCCCGTTGTGGTACAGCGCTTCCGCGCCCTCGTTGACCGCGCCGGTCTGGCGTTCCCAGGACAGCGTGGGCTGGGAGATCGTGCGGCGCGCGCCGCTGATCGTGTACGGGTTGGAGAGCGGGGTGATGGTCAGCGACTGGGTGCCGTCCATCGCGCTGCCCATCAGGTACAACTTCCCGCCGACCTGGAGGATGCTCGGGTGGTGC
>NZ_JBFAAX010001502.1:0-1031 GCF_040639995.1 Actinosynnema sp. NPDC023658
GGTGCGCGGGCTCCCGCACCGGCTCGGTCCCCGGATCGGCGTGATCGTCATGGCAGCGGCGCTGGCCGCGGCCTCGGTCGTGCTCGGCGTCGCACCCGCGGGCACGTCGACGGCGTTCGCGCTGACCGTGTCGACGATCGGGATCGCGCTGGCGGGCGCCACCACCGCGGCCGCGATCCGCGCGCCGCGCACGCCCACGGCGTTCCGGCTGACGATCGTGATCGCGATCCTGGACGTGGCGCTGCTGATCACGAACGCGATCTGAGCCGGGACACCTCGACCCGGCACACGTGGTCGGACCGCCCGGCGAGGCGCCATCCCCGACTCACCCGCCACATCACGGGATTCATCACGCCGTGCGGTTTGCCGGCGCGACGACGCCACCGGGTGCGCGGACCGTGCCGGAGTGGACGGTCGATCGAGGTCCACCACCATCCCATCGATCGATTTCTACTGCGGCGCAACAGAGCTGGCGTCGGCGCGTGCATTCCGATTCGGACGCGGAGTTCTGTGATGAGGGTTCAGCCGTGGCTCGTGGTGCTCGCCGTCGCCGGGACGCTCGTGGGTGCCGATCAGGCCGCCGGTGAGGAGAGGACCACGCTGGAGCTGACGGCCGGGAGGACGCTGATGTCGGCGCCCGCGAACCTCGCGGTGGGCATGGGGTTCGTCAGCGGTGGCGACCCGTCCGACGGCGCGGGCCGCGCCAAGGTGGGCGAGGGCTACTCCCACTGCGGCATCACGAAGGTGAGCGCGTCGGTGCCGCCGGCGGTGACGGCGCACTGCACCTCGGTGTTCCGCCTGGCCGACGGTGAGCTGCACCTGTCCGGGCTGCGCGAGTACAAGTCGATCGCCAACGGCTTCGAGAGCACCACCAAGGCCGTCGTCGGCGGCACCGGCAAGTACGCCAACGCCCGGGGCGAGGTCGAGGTCGCCCGCGCCACCGCGGCGAACGGGATCGCCGCGGCCTACCGGTTCACCTTCGACCTGGTCGACTGACCAGCAGCTCGCCGCCGACCGGCACGTCCGGGCAC
>NZ_JBFAAX010001503.1:0-1031 GCF_040639995.1 Actinosynnema sp. NPDC023658
GAACGCCCGTCTTGAACCGTCCGGTGTGGACGCGGTGGAGGCGCACGGCACTGGCACGACGTTGGGCGACCCGATCGAGGCGCAGGCCCTTCTGTCGACTTATGGTCAGGACCGGTCGGAACCGCTCTGGCTGGGTTCGGTGAAGTCGAACATCGGTCACACGCAGGCCGCCGCCGGCATCGCGGGCGTGCTCAAGATGATCATGGCGATGCGGCACGGCACGCTCCCGCGCACCCTGCACGTCGACCGGCCCACCACGCACGTGGACTGGGGGACCGGCGACGTCCGGCTCCTCACGGAGTCGACGCCGTGGCCCGAGGTCGGTCGACCGCGGCGTGCCGGTGTGTCGTCCTTCGGGATCAGCGGCACGAACGCCCACGTGATCCTCGAACAGGCCCCGGAGGCCGAACCGGTCGACGTGCCCGGCTGGTCGCCGTGGCTGCTGTCGGCGAAGTCGCCGGAGGCGTTGCGGGCCCAGGCGGGACGCTTGCGCGACCTCGTGGACGACCCGGCGGTCGGCGCGGCTTTGGCGACGAGGGCCCGGTTCCCGCACCGCGCGGCGCTCACCGCCCCGGACCGGCTCGGGGCCGACCTCGACGCGCTGACCCGCGGTGACGTGCCGATCGCGGAAGCCCGGACGGGCAGGACCGCGTTCGTGTTCTCCGGTCAGGGTTCGCAGTGGCGCGGCATGGGACGACGTCTGTACGACGCCTACCCGGTGTTCGCCCGGGTGTTGGACGAGGTGTGTTCGCGTCTCGGGTTGGCGTTGTGGGAGGTGGACCTCGATCAGACGCGGTATGCGCAGCCGGCGTTGTTCGCGGTCGAGGTGGCGTTGTACCGGTTGGTGGAGTCGTTGGGGGTGACGCCGGATTACCTGGTCGGGCACTCGGTGGGGGAGTTGGCGGCTGCGCACGTGGCCGGGGTGTTGAGCCTGGAGGACGCCTGCGCGGTGGTGTCCGCGCGGGGTCGGTTGATGCAGGAGCTGCCGGCGGGCGGTGCGATGGTGTCGATCCGGGCCGCGGAGGTGGAGG
>NZ_JBFAAX010001504.1:0-1029 GCF_040639995.1 Actinosynnema sp. NPDC023658
CGGACTGGAGCTCACGGCCGACGCTGGGGGTGAAGTCCGCGCGGAAGTGCGGCAGCCGCTCGTGCCACGGTCCGGGCACCCCGAGCTGGGTGGTGCAGTGCAGGGCGGGCTGGCCGGGCACCGGGTGCACCGGCTCGGTCGCGGGCGTCGCGCCCGTCCAGTCCAGGTCGTGCCTGGTGTCGGTGGTGCGGTGCTTGGCGAACACGTGGGCGACGCCCTGCCAGGTGGTGAAGGCGCTGACGCTGTAGGCGCTGGAGAACACCGCGTCCACGTTGTCGACGAGCACGTCGAACGGCATGTCCTGGTAGACCCGCTGCTCGACGTCGAAGGTCGGGACGACGTCCAGCTCCACGGCCACCACCACGCCGAGCGAGCCGAACGCCACCACGGCCCCGTCGAAACCGGCGTCTCCCCTGCTCAGGGTGATGAGGTCACCGGACGCGGTGACCAGGTCGAGCGAGCGGACCAGGCTGGCCAGCGACGGGACGTCGTTGCCGGAGCCGTGGGTGGCGGTGGCGCACGCGCCGATGATCGTGATGTGCGGCAACGACGGCATGGCGGGCAGCGCGAGCCCGGCCGCGTGCAGCAGCTCGGCCAGCCGCGCCAACCGGGTCCCGGCGCCCACCCGCACCGACCCGTCGCGGACCTCGAACACCTCGGGCATCCCGTCGAGGCTGATCAGCGTGCCGGCGGTGTCCGCGACCGTGCTGAACGAGTGACCCGCGCCGACCACGCGCGCGGACACGGCGGTCCGGACCGCGTCCCGGACCTCCTCGACCGACGTGGGGTGCGCGGTCCGCGCGGCGGAGAAGGTGAAGTTGCCTGCCCAGTTGGTGCTCACGGGCCCGATTCTGCCCCATCGCACCCGGTCGCCCGCCCGGTGGAACGGATCCCCGCCGCCGCTCGTCCCACGCCGGGGAGGTGCCGGGATGCTGCGCTACGCGACCTTGGCGGGGGCGGTGTGCGCGGGGTGCGCGCCGTTCCTGTCCGGTGGGGTGCCCCGGCCCGGGGTGGACGCCGCGGTGATCG
>NZ_JBFAAX010001505.1:0-1028 GCF_040639995.1 Actinosynnema sp. NPDC023658
GTCAGCTGCCGCACCGCGCGCGCCGGGACGATCAGCTCGTCCAGCTCGTCGGCCAGCCGCCGGGCCTCCGCCTCCGTGCCGCCGAGCACGGGGACGATGCCGGGCAGCACCTTCACGTCGTCCGCGGACCGCCCTTCGGCCGTGACGCGGCGCTTGAGGTCGGCGTAGAACGCGGCGGCGTCGCCGTGGGTCTGGTGCGCGGTGAACACGGCCTCGGCCCACGCCGCCGCGAACGCCCTGCCGTCCTCGCTGGAACCGGCCTGCACGAGCAACGGGTGCCCCTGCGGGCTGCGCACCGCGTTCAACGGGCCGCGCACCGAGAAGAACCGGCCCTTGTGGTTGATCTCGTGCACCTTGTCGTCGTCCGCGAACACGCCGGACTCCCGGTCCACGACCAGCGCGTCGTCCTCCCACGAGTCCCACAGCGCGGTCACCACGTCGAGGAACTCGGCGGCCCGCCGGTAGCGCTCGGCGTGGTCGAGGTTGGTGTCGCGGTTGAAGTTCTGCGCCGACCGGTCCCCGGCGGTGGTGACGATGTTCCAGCCCGCGCGGCCACCGCTGATGTGGTCGAGCGAGGAGAACAGGCGGGCCAGGTTGTAGGGCTCGCTGAACCCCGTGGACGCGGTCGCGATGAGCCCGATGTGCTCGGTGGCCTGGGCCAGCGAGGTCAGCAGGGTGATCGGCTCGAACCGGTTGGCGGCGCTGTGCCGCACGTCGCCCCAGACCTGCACGCCGTCGGCCAGGAACACCGAGTCGAACGTGCCGCGCTCGGCGATCCGCGCCAGGTTCTGGAAGTGCGCCACGTCGTCGAGCGCGCTCGGGTCGGTGCGCGGGTGTCGCCAGGCCGCCTCGTGGTGGCCGACGCCCATGAGGAAGGCGTTGAGGTGAAGCTCGCGTGCGGACAACTTCAGGCTCCCAATCGGATCGGGTTGCGGAGGTCGAGGGGGTTGGCGTAGAGGGCGTCCAGCTGCACGGCTCCGGCCGCGACGCCGAGCACGTCGTCACCGAAGCTGCTCGGCACGACGGCC
>NZ_JBFAAX010001506.1:0-1028 GCF_040639995.1 Actinosynnema sp. NPDC023658
GCCAGGAACGCGAGCGCGAACCCGCCGAGCTGGCCCGCGAAGCCGAGGAGGTAGAGGCGCTCGCGGACCATCCGGGCGAGCAGCCCCAGGCCACCGCCGCCCTCGTCGGCGCGCTGCGAGGCGACCGACTGGGCGACGATGCCCAGCGCGTACAGCACCGCGGACGCGGTGAGTTCCAGGTAACCAGTCACGCGACTCTTCCCGTGGAGACAGCCGGCGCGCGGAAGCGGTCGGTGTGATCCCGTTATCGGAAGGGCAGCGTAGAACCCGGATGTCTGCGACTCGTTCGAGCGATAGGTGATTACCCGATCGAGTTACTTTGCCGACTACACAACGGTATTCGCGGTCAGCCGGCGTCGGCCACGGCCACCCCGATCCGGGTCAGTTGCTCCTCGGTCAGCGGCAGGGTTCCGCGTCCCGCTCCGGTGCGCTCGAAGGAGTGGTCGTCGCCGCGGAACGTGAAATCTGGGCTGCCGTAGTTCGCGACGGTGAGCTTGTAGGCGTCACCCTTCGGGGTGTAGAGGCACAGCACCAGGGCGAGTGACCGGAACGGCTCGCTCGGCCGCACCGAGTAGACCTGGAGCACGGTGCCGTCCGAGCGGACCAGCCGCCGCGGCGGTGCGCAGTTGCCCTCCGCGAAGGCCTCGTCGTCGGCCGCCGCGACCGGGTCGAGGGTGGTGCGGCCGACGGTCAGGTCGACGCTGCCGGTGCCGTCCCCGTCCGTGACGTCGATCCACTGGACGTGCGCGTCGGCGGAGTCGGCGCGCTTGGTCCTGTCCGCCGGGATCACGCGCTGGTTCGGCGCGCTCACCCGGGCCGGCGAGGCGACCTGCGCGACGGCGGTGGACCACGCGCGCAGCACGGGTTCGAGGGGTTCCGGTGCGGTCCACGTGGTGAACCGGCTGCCCGGGCCGAGGTCGCACAGCGGGATGGGCTGGGTCTCCCGCCCGGGTGGCGGCGGCGCGGTCGACGCGGGCGTGAACGTGCTGTAGGGCGCGCGCGCCGGCAGTGCCGCGGTCGTCCACTCC
>NZ_JBFAAX010001507.1:0-1028 GCF_040639995.1 Actinosynnema sp. NPDC023658
ACCGGCGTGGAGGAGCCCCGCCAGGACCTCAGCGGCGACGCCTTCGACTACGCGCTGTCGGAGACCACCGCGGCCCTGATCGTGCTCGACGCGGCCGGCCACGACCTGCGCAGCGCCCTGATAGCCGCCACCGCGCTGGCCGCCTACCGCAGCGCCCGCCGCGCCGGCCACGGCCTGTACGAGCAGGTCCGCGCGATCGACGAGGCGATCGGTGAGCAGTTCGGCGGGGGCGCGCAGGCCACCGCCGTCCTGGCCGAGCTCGACCTGGCCACCGGGCGCCTGCGCTACGTCAACGCCGGCCACCCCGCGCCCCTGGTGATGCGGTCCGGCAAGGTCGTCAAACCCCTCGCCGGCGGCACGCGACCACCGCTCGGGCTCGGCCTCAGCGACCTGACCATCGCGGAGGAGGCGCTGCAACCCGACGACTGGCTGGTGCTGCACACCGACGGCATCACCGAGGCCACCGGGCACGACGGCGAGCCGTTCGGCCAGGCCCGGCTGATCGACTTCCTGCACCGCGAGGCGGCCGCCGGGCACCCGCCGCCCGAAACCGCGCGGCGGCTCGTGCAAGCGGTCCTGGAGTACCAGGACGGCGTCCTGCAGGACGACGCGACCGTGCTGCTGGCCCGGTGGACCAGTCCTCGGGACGTCACCCCGTGACCGCGGCGGAGGTGGTGCGACCGCAGCCCGGGTCGAAGACCGGTTTCGTCGTGCGCGTGACCTATCATCGCGGCATGCAGCCCGCGGCGCTGCCGGCCGTCACCCGGCAGCCACACCACGTGTGCCGGTCCTACGACCGGTTGGCCGAGTTCGAGGTCGCGGCGTGCGACTTCCTGGCCGACGGTCTCCGCGCGGGTCGGCGCGTGCTGTACGTGACGGCCGGTGATCCGGGCAACCTGATCCGGGGCATGTCGGGGGTCGAGGCGTTCACCGAGGGCGTGCGGCGGGGCGCGGTGCTGATCGCGTCGCTGGCCGACACCTACCCGATCGGAGCGGTGATCGACCCGGAGGAACAGGTGCGCTCGTAC
>NZ_JBFAAX010001508.1:0-1027 GCF_040639995.1 Actinosynnema sp. NPDC023658
TGGAGCGGGACGCCGACGGGTCCTACAGCATCGGTCTGCGGCTGTGGGAGGCGGCGACGCTGGCGCCGGTGGCCGGTCGGCTGCGCGAGATCGCGTTGCCGTTCATGCAGGACCTGTACGAGGTGACCCGCGAGAACATCCACCTCGCCGTGCACGACGGCTTCGACGCGCTGTACGTGGAGAAGCTCTCCGGTCACCGCTCGGTGCCGGTGATCTCGCGGATCGGCGCCCGGCTGCCGATGCACTCGACGGGGGTCGGCAAGGCGCTGCTCGCCCGCGCCGACCCGTCGTTCGTGCGCAGCTACCTCGAACGCCCGCTGCACCGCTTCACGCGCTACACGATCACCGAGCGGGCCCGGCTGCTGCGCGAACTCCGTGCCACGGCGGAACGCGGGTACGCGCTGACCAACGAGGAGATGACGCTGGGCTCGTGCTCGGTGGCCGTCGCGATCCCGGCGGAGGACCACGAGCCGGCCGGCGCGCTGGGCATCGTGGTCCGCTCGGTCCGGACGGACCTGCACCGCCTGGTCCCCGACCTGCGTGCCGCCGCCGAGCAGATCGCCCGACGCCTGGACGACGCGGTGGAACGCGCGGTCCGCCCGACCTGAGCGTTGAACTCAAGTGTTCTGGACGTAGGGCTCTCGCGCTCTGAACGTTGGACTCTCGCGGTCTGAAGGTAGGACTCTCGGGCGGCGGCCGGGTGGGTGGGCTCGCGGGAGGCGGTCAGGCGGTGGCGTAGGCGGGCAGCCGGAGGGCGGTGTGGGCCGGGCGGGCGGTGTCGGCGGGCAGGGCGGTGCGACCGCGCAGGGCGGCGTTGCGCCGGGCCAGTGCCTCGGCCGTCTCGGGGAAGAGGGTGGTGCCGCCCTCGGTGACCAGCGCCTGGTTCAGCTCGACGAACGGGCGCGTGGTCCGCTCGTACGCGGCGAATGCGCTCGCGTGGTCGGGCCGGGTGGCCAGTTCACCGGCGAGCTCGTACGCGCCGACCAGGGCGAGTCTGGAGCCCTGGCCGGTGAGTAACGACGGTGCG
>NZ_JBFAAX010001509.1:0-1026 GCF_040639995.1 Actinosynnema sp. NPDC023658
CTGGTCCTCGGCATGACCGGCGCGTTCCTCGCCGCCGGCGCGGTGATCGGCGGCGCCAGGCGGTACGCGACGAGCCTGCGCGGTGGGGACAGCGCGTACAGCATGCTGTTCATCGCGGTCTTCCTCGGCCTGGCCGCGGGCATGGCGGCCGCGCCGAAGCTGTCCCGCCGGGTGACCTACGACCGGCTGTTCGGCCTCGCGATCGTCGTCGCGGGCCTCGGTCTCACCGTCGTGTCGCTCGCACCGCACCTGTGGTTCGCGCTGGCCGCCGTGGCGCTGGTCGGCGGGGGCGCGGGCATCGCGTTCCTCACCGGGCTGACGATCATCGGCACGCGGGTCGAGGACGCCATGCGCGGCCGGATGGTCGCCCTGGTCCAGTCGCTGATGAAGGTCGTCCTCGGGTTGTCCACCGTGCTCGGACCGCTGTTGATCACCCTGGTCGGCCCCACCGCCGTGACCGTCTTCGACCGCTCGTTCGACGTCGACGCCACGCGGCCGGTGCTGCTGGGCGCGGGCGTGCTCGCGACCGCCGTGGGCTTGGTGTCGTACCGGTGGATGGACGACCGCGCGCGCCGGGCTCAGTCCTCTTCGGGCAGTTGACGTGGCGGGCTGACGATGCCGTCCAGGCCGTACCGGTCGTCGACCTCGCGCAGGTCCAGGGTGATGCCGGGGCTGTCGGGCTCGGCGAGGATCGGTTCGAAGCCGTCGAAGTCGACCTGCACCCACGGCGAGCCCTCGTCGTCGACGATCGGTTCGGTGAGGTCGTAGGTCTCGCCGGTCTCCGGGTCGGTCCACTCGGTCGGCAGCTCGGCGGCGAACCGCGCGGGCACGTCGAGGCCGATGGCGCGGTGCGCGTCGAGGTCCCACACCCGCAGCACCCCGTCGCGGTCGCCCACCAGGAGCAGCGGTCGGCCGTCCAGCGCGCCCCTGGCGACGGCGGTGATGCCCATGGCGACCCGGCCCTCGGTCAGCGCGGGGCCGACCTGGGTCCGCGTCCGCTGGTCCCACAGCCGGACGGTCTCGTCG
>NZ_JBFAAX010001510.1:0-1025 GCF_040639995.1 Actinosynnema sp. NPDC023658
GCCCGGGGTGCTGCCGGGGGCGGTGCCCGGCGGACACCCCGACTACGGGCCCTGCAACCCCGTGGACCCCCCCGGTGCACGGGTCGCCGTGACCGCCGCCGCGCCCGCGGCGGCGAGCCACGCGCGCGGCCCGCCCCGGACGTCGGCCGGTCCCTCAGATCCCCAACCGCCGCCGCACCAGCGTGGCGGTGTGCACGGGGTCCACATCGGACCCGTGCCGGACCTGCGTGCGGCAGCTGAAGCCGTCCGCCACGGTCACCGCGTCGCCCGCCGACCGCACGGCCGGGAACAGGGTCTGCTCGCCCACCGCCATCGACACCTCGTAGTGCCCGCGCTCGAAGCCGAAGTTGCCCGCCAGCCCGCAGCACCCCTCCAGCACCGACGGGCTCACCCCGGTCTTGGCCAGCAGCTCTCGGTCGGCGTCGAAGCCCAGCTCGGCGTACTGGTGGCAGTGCGGCTGCACGACCGCCCGACCGTCGCCCTCCACCGGCTCCAGCAGCGGCGACACGTGCTCGGCGAACGTGCGGACCGACTCGGCCAGCCGCACCACGTCCGGGTCGTCGCCCGCGACCTCCAGCGCGTCGGAGCGCAGGAACGCCGTGCAGCTCGGCTCCAACCCCACCACCGGCACGCCGTCCCGCGTCCACGGCCGCAGCGCGCGCGCCGTCCGCCTGATCACCCCCCGGGCCACGCCGAGCTGACCGGTGGAGAACCACGTGAGCCCGCAGCACACCGCCGACCTCGGCACCTCGACGCCCTGCCCGACGTGACCGAGCACGGCCGCCGCGTCGACGCCGATGCCCGGCTCGAAGTGGTTGGTGAACGTGTCCGGGAACAGCAGCACCCGCTCGCCGCCGCCGGCCGCGGCCCGGAACGTCGACTGGAACGAGCGCACCGGCGTCGGCAGCGGCCGTTCCGGGGTGACACCGCCGAACCGCGCGAACCGCGCGCCGACCCGGTTCACCAACCCCAGCCAAGATGAACCTGTTCAACATCGGCGTCGAGGGCCAGTACCGGGTCGCGGC
>NZ_JBFAAX010001511.1:0-1025 GCF_040639995.1 Actinosynnema sp. NPDC023658
CTGTCCGGCAGGGTCGTCGCCGCGACCGGCCCGCTGGCACAGGGCCGCGCCCCCGACGTCGAGCGGCTCGTCGCGGACGCCGCCGGAGCCACCGCCACCGGTCCCGGCGTGCTGCTCGGCCCGCCCGCCGACCACGTCCAGCGCACCTACGCCCACGCGCGGATCACGCCGTCGAGCAGCCCCGACGGCCTGGACCTGGCCGTGGTCGCGGTCGCTGTCGGCCCGCTGCACAGCGGCTCCGCCGGCACCTCGGGGAACATCCCCACCGCGCTCCTGGCGCTGTTGGCCGTCGTCGGGTTCGTGGTCGTGCGCCGCGTCGTCACCGGCCCCGTCCTCGCCGCCCGCGCCGACCTGCTCTCGCTGGCCTCCGGAAACCTGGACACCACCCCCCGCCCCGCCCGGACCGCCGAGGTGGCGCACGTCGTCGCCGCGGCCACCCTCTGCCGCAACCGGCTGACCGACGGCGGCGACGTCGAGCCGGTCACCGGCCGCCGGGTCACCGCCCGCGCCACCTGCGGGGTGCTCGCCCTCTCGATCTTCTGCTGGTCCGCCGGGGTGCTCGTGGCCTTCGGCCCGGTCGACGTCGACATCCCCGCCGGCGTCGTCGCCGGTGTCCGCGCCCAGACCGCCAAGGCCACCGACGCCCTGCGCCGCAGCATGAACGACGGACTGGCGGACCTGTCCGCCCTCGCCGCCGGCGCGGCCTCGCCGGATGCCCTGCGGCCGGCGCTCGAGCAGGCGATGACCGACCAGACCCGCTACCGCAGCGTCTACGTGGTGGACCGCTCCGGCCGGGCCGGCGACCCGGTCGGCCGCCCGCCGCTGCGCATCGGTGAACCCCCGGCCACCGCGGCGGGCCTGCGCCAGCAGAACCAGGCGGGCCGCGTGCCGGTGATCTTCGCCGAGGTGCCGCTGGCGGACGGGTCCACGCTGGTCGGGGAGTTCGACCTGGAGCACTTGGGCGGCCTGCTGGGCCACGTGCCCGGCCACGCGCGCCTGGTCGACGGCGATTTCCGCACGATCAG
>NZ_JBFAAX010001512.1:0-1025 GCF_040639995.1 Actinosynnema sp. NPDC023658
GAACCACCGGGGATCGCGGTGGCTCACCCACTGGCTCACCGTCACCGTGGTGCCCGCCGGGACGTCGTAGCCGCCGAACCGCTCGTCCCGCGACGACTCGCGGCTGGTGATCCACACGGGTGGGAACAGCCGGAGCGACTCGCGGACCACCGCCGAGGTGAACGGCAGCGCCTCCAGCAGGGCCGCGCCGCCGCGCCGCTCCGACGCCGCCGCGTTCGCCTCGTCAGCGACCCGCTGCGCGTGGTCCGGGTGGCGGGCCAACAGGTCGCACGACCACAGCACGGCGTTCTTCGTCGTCTCGAACCCGGACAGCACGAGCGTGGCCAGCTCGTCCCGCAGCTCACCGCGCGACGGCCGGTCGGCCAGCAGCGCGGCCACGACGGGCCCGTCACCGGAGGCGATGCGGTCCACCACCCCGTCGACCTCGCGCAGCGCCCGGCGCATCCGCACGTTCGCCGGGGTGGGCAACCAGTCCGGCAGGGCGACGGGCGAGGTCGAGGCGTCCATGACCCCGACGACCAGCCGGCCGACCGCGTCCACGTCCGCGTCCTCCAGCACGTGACCGGACAGGAGCCGGGTGACCCCGCGCAGCACCAGCCGCGCCACGGCGGGCCCCGGGTCGACCGGCTGCCCGGTGGGCAGGCCGTCGGCGAGGCTCACCGCCTCGGCCAGGGCGACGTCCGCCGCACCGGCCACCAGCGACCGGGTGAAACCGGGGCCGAGCCGGTCGCGCTTGGCCCGCCACCGCGCGCCGTCGCTGTTCATCATCGCTTCCGGGAAGCCGCGCCGGCGGGTGCGGGTCATCGTGCGCGCGGAGGTCTTGGTGAACGCACCGGCGCGGTCGACCAGGACCCGTTCGACCTCGTCGGGGTGCGCCAGCAGCACGTTGGCCGCACCGATGGCCACCACGTCGCCGTGCTCGCGGGCCGCCGAGGTCAGGAACCCCAGCGGGTCGGCGGTGAAGTCGGCCAGGTTCCCCAGGGCCGCGTTCCCGCGCGGTCCCGGCGCGGGGCGCGGCGTGGTCG
>NZ_JBFAAX010001513.1:0-1022 GCF_040639995.1 Actinosynnema sp. NPDC023658
CCGCACGCCGCGACCACCTCCGCCGCCGCACCCGGCTCGGCCGCCACCCGCTCGGGACCCACGACGGCCCGGAACAGGCTCAGCGCCGCCGCGTCCGACAACTGCGGCACCGACCACCGCGCCACGCCCGCCAGCTCCGCCAGCTGACGCCGTGACGTCACCAGCGCACCGCACCCGGCCGCGCCCGGCAACAGCGACGAGACCTGACCGGCCGACCCGGCGTCGTCCAGCACCACCAACACCCGGGACCCCGCCAACCGCTCCCGGTACGCCCCGGCCAGCCGCTCGGCGTCGGACGGCAGGTCCTTCACGCCCAACGCCCGCAACCACCGCGCCATCACCTCGAACGGGTCCGCGGGCGTGCGGCTGCCACGCAGGTCGGCGTACAGCTGCCCGTCCGGGAACCGGTCCGCCACCGAGTGCGCCACCGCCAGCGCGATCGTCGTCTTGCCGACCCCACCCGGCCCCGACAACACCGACACCGACCCCGCCGCACCGGGCCTCACCTCACCAGGCCTCGGCGCGCCCGACCCCGCCACGCCCGATCCCGCCGCGCCCGATCCCACCACGCGCGCGACACCCGCCAGCAGCTCGTCCCGACCGACGGGCCGCCACGACAGCGCGGGCAGCTGCCGGGGCGTCAACCGGCTCGCCACCACCTGCTCCGGCTCCGCGCCGTCGAGGATCCGCCGCTGCAACGCCGCCAACCCGGCCCCCGGCTCCACCCCGAGGTCGGCCACGAACCGCCCGTACACCTCCTGGTACACGGCCAACGCCTCGGCACGCCGCCCCCGCGCGGCCAACGCCGCCATCCGCACCTCGTGCAGCGCTTCCCGGTACGGGTGCTCCGCCACCAGCGGCGGCAACGCCGTCAACGCCTCGTCCGCACGCCCCAGCGCCACCAGCCCGCGCAACCGCGACTCGGCCGCACCCAGCCGTTCCTCCTCCAACCCACCGCGGGCGAACTCCGCCCACTCCCCACCGACGTCCTCCAACGCCCGACCGCGCCACAATCCCAGCGT
>NZ_JBFAAX010001514.1:0-1022 GCF_040639995.1 Actinosynnema sp. NPDC023658
CCAGCGCCGGGCCGCGGACCAGGACGGGTCCGGCGGAGGAGTCCTGCCGCCAGAACCGCGCGGCGGTCTGGTCGGTGCCGAGCAGCAGCAGCAACGGCTGCCGCCCGCCGCCGGTGACCAGCACGCGGGTCAGGCCGGTGTGCGTGTAGTCCAGCCGCAGGTCGCCGCCCGCGTAGGAGCTGCGGACCGCGCCGTCGAGCACCTTCACGGTCGGGGCCGAGTCGTAGCGCAGGACCGTGGAACCCTGTTCGCCGTCCCGGCCGTAGAGCACGGCGACGTCGCGGCCGGACGTGGTGACGTGGGTCAGGATCTCGGAGTTCGACCACACCAGCCGCTGCCCGCCCAGGTCGTACCCGGCGACGAGGATCTTGGCGTCGCGGCCGTTCACCCGCACCGGCACCTGGTAGCGGCCGTCCGGGGTGGACCAGTCCAGCGTGGTGGACAGGTCGGCGTCGGTGCGGCGGTCGGCGTGCCGCACCAGGACGAACTGGGTGCGGGTGTCCGGGTTGGACCGCGCCCTGGTGGCCACGGCCGGGTCGCCGGGCGGGGGCCCGGCGGCCGGGTCGGTCTTGCGGAGGGGCGCCACCGCGTTCATGAAGTAGCCCTGGCGCTTGAACTCGTCGTACTTCGCGGTGAGCTGCCGCGACTCGGTGATCGCCGCGCCGTAGTCGTAGGAGGTGTAGACGTCGTTGGGCTGCGGCAGCCAGCCCCAGGACGTGCCGCCGTAGGCCATGTAGTAGCCGAACATGGTGGCGCCGCTCTCGACCACGTTCGACTTGTAGAACACCTTCATGTACTCCGGGCCGGTCAGGTCGCGGCACTTGTCGTACCCGGCGTCGTTCAGGTCGATCGCGCCCGCCTGGTACTCGGCGGCGTACACCGGCGCGGTGTCGTTCAGCCGCCGGGTCACGCCCTCGCCCGTCCCCCACGCGTCGGGTTCGAGGCAGTTGAACAGCTGCGGGTAGTCGTCGACGCCGGGGACCTGCACCGCGCCCTCGCCGGACGACCAGTTGGCCAGGTAC
>NZ_JBFAAX010001515.1:0-1021 GCF_040639995.1 Actinosynnema sp. NPDC023658
GCCCTCCACCCGCACCGCGAACGGCGGCACGGCGGCGACCGCCGAGGCCAGCAGCGGCACGGCCCGGTCGAAGTCCGACTCCGGCACGAACCCGAACAGCAGCGTCACGTGCGGCGGCCAGCGGTCCGCCCGGGGATCGTGCTCCCGGCGCACCCGCTCGACCTCCTCCCACGGCCCCGGCAGCCACACCACGGCGGTGCGCGGGGTCGGCGGCGAGTCGAGCACGTCACCCGGCGGCACGACCCGCTCCACCCGCGCCACCACCCCGAAGTGGTCCGAGGCGAACAGGCCGTCGACCGGCCGGTCACCCAGCAGGTCCGCCTCGACGCACCGCAGCCGGCCGCGCAGGAACACCCGGTCCAACCGCCCCGGCCGACCGGACAGCGACGACACCGCCGCCAGCGGGTTCACCACCGGGTCGAAGGTCGGCCGCTCGTCGCGCACCTCCGACCACGCGTCGCGCATCCCGAGCGCCGCGGCCGGGCGCGGCCCGCCGTCGTTGAAGTCGCCCACCAGCACCACCTCGCCCTCCACCCCGGCGAACGCCTCCGCGACGCGCGCGAGCTGACCCCGCCGCTTCGACGCGCCGTGCGCGGTGTGGTCGCTGGTCAGGTGGGTGGCCGCGACGACGAGCGGCCCGTCGCCGGTCTCGACCACCACCGCGCTGACGGCCTTGTGCGCGCCCAGCGGGAACCGCCCGGCCTCCAGCACGGGCAACCGGCTCAGCACCACCAACCCCGTGCGGTCGACGTCCGGGCCGGTCGGGTCGACGTCGAGCGCGTACCCCGCCCGCACCCACGGCTGGGCGAGGAGCGCGGCGAGCAGGTCCGGCTCCACCTCCTGCAACGCGATGACGTCCGCACCGGACGCCGCCAGTGCGGCGAACAGCAGCGGACGGCGGCGCGCGGTGTTGATGCGGTCACCGTCGTACCGGTCCCACAGCACGTTCCACGTCACCACCCGCACGGACGCCGAAGACGCGCCGGTGGTCCCGACGGGTCGGGTGGACCCGGTGGGCTCC
>NZ_JBFAAX010001516.1:0-1021 GCF_040639995.1 Actinosynnema sp. NPDC023658
AGTCCGCCGGGTCGACCACCGGGACGGACCACCCCCTCCTCACCGCGGCAGTGACGCTCGCCGAAGGCAACAGCTCCGTCCGTACCGGGAAGCTGGATCGACGAACGCACCCGTGGCTGGCCGAACCCTCGACGCTCAGCTGCGCCCTCGTGGAACTCGCTGTCCACGCGGGCACGCAGACAGGATACCCCTACCTGGAACACCTGGTCATCGACACGCTGCCGCCGATCCCCGAGCACGGCGCGGTCGAGTTCCAGACGATCCTCGGCGCAGCCGACAACTCCGGCTGCCGGCTCACGTTCCACTCCCGCACCGACGACGGCCCGTGGACCCTCCACGCCACCGGCCGGCTCACGGCAGAGACCCCACCAGTCGAACCTCATCACGGCCCGCACACCGGGATCGCCCTCGCTGACGACGTCGACGCGACCGGTTTCACCGTGCACCCGGCCCTGCTCGATGCCGCGTTGCAGCCCCACCTCACCGAGAAGAGCGGCGAGTTCCCGTCGACCTGGCGCGGCGTGCGCCTGGAGCCGACCGGCGCCACGAACCTGCGGGCGCACCTCTCCGGCACCGCCGGGATCGTGCTGGCCGATGACACCGGCGCGCTCGTCGCAGCCGTCGACTCGGTCACCACCAAGCCCGTGCCCGCACCTCAGCCGTCCGACTCGCTCTTCGGCCTGGAGTGGACGCGGCTGCCGGCCCCCGGAGCACCAGTCGACACCACCGGGTGGGCGGTGTTCGGTGACGTGCCAGACGGGCTGCACCTGACCGGGAACCCCCCCCTGCCCGCCCGGCGCCCCGCCCGCCCGCCCCTGGTCCTGGTCCCCTGGCGGTCGCCCGAGGACGCGGACGTGCCGGCGCAGGTCCGCACGGCCACGCACCGGATGCTGCGACTGCTCCAGGAATGGCTTGCGGACGAGGCGTTCGCGGCCACCCGGTTCGTGGTGCTGACGCACGGCGCGGTGGCTGTCCGCCCCGGCGAGGATGTCGACGACCTCGCCGGCGCGGCCGTCCGGGG
>NZ_JBFAAX010001517.1:0-1021 GCF_040639995.1 Actinosynnema sp. NPDC023658
GATGCGGGCGAGGGGTGACCGAGGTCGTGGCCCCGACCAGGTCACGCGGCTGGTCGCAGCACGGCAAGCCGGTCGCCCAGTGGTGCTTCGACTCCGTCGAGGTCCGCCACCCACCCGACGAACCCGACCTCATCCGGCCCGACGAGCCCGGGCGCGGCAAGACCGGCAAGACGATCGACGCCGTGCCCACCGCCGCGATGGCGGTAGGCGGCTGGAGACTTCGCGGACAGAAGCCGAACAAGCCCCATCGCACGGTCGCGATGGGTTGGTAGACCCCATCGGGTGATCACCGGGGCGGTGTTGTCGATCGGCCGCGGGGGTACCAGATCACCACGCTGCACGATCTCGGCAGGAAGGACAACCATGACCGCCGGTGAGGACACCTCGAAGCTCCCCAGACCCCGCTCTTCCGGGCCTTCGGAAGCCCCGGTGCTCGAACTGACCGATGACGTGCCTCCTCTGGCCGAGGTACGGCACTGGGCCGGCGAAGTGCTCGCGGATCTGGCCGAGGACGAGATCACCGACACGAAGCTGGTCGTGTCCGAGCTGGTGAGCAACGCCTACGAGCACGGCCAACACCCGCTGCACGTCCGGCTGCGACGCCCCTGCGGCCTGATCCGCATCGAGGTGACCGACCTGTCACCACAGGTGCCGGTAGTGGGCCGGTCCTCTGTGCGCGTGACACGTGGTCGCGGAATGCTGCTCGTGGATCGGCTGTGCCGACAGTGGGGAGCCGTGCGCCACGCCGTCGGCAAGACCGTGTGGGCAGTCCTGGACCGCCGATCCGGACACTCGAACACCTCGCTGACCGGCTGATCCCTCCCGCGTGATCTTCGCCGCTGGCTACGCGGCTGCCTCACCGGACTACCCGCGGTCATCCGCATCGTTATCACCCTTCAGCACCACCGCCTCGGTCGGTGGGATCCGAATGACGCTCCGGTCAGCACACGGGTGTTCCGGAGGTAGGACACGCGGGTGGGCGGAAAGGTGCGAGGGGCCGGCAGGGCTCCGGGGGAGCGCC
>NZ_JBFAAX010001518.1:0-1020 GCF_040639995.1 Actinosynnema sp. NPDC023658
CGGGTCGATGGCGGCGTAGCGGCCGGTGAGGACGCTGCGCAGCAGCACCGTGTCGCCGTCGGCGGTGACGGACACGAACCGGAACGTCTCGCGCACGTCCCAGGTCTTGATCCGCTCCACGTCCGCGACCAGCGCGCTGTCCTTGGCGCTGAGGTAGAGGCCGGTGCCCGCGTCGCGGAGGGTCACCACGCCGCCGCCCCACTCCGCGACGTCGAACGCCGTGTCGCCCAGCGCGCGGCCGGTGGTGCGGGACCGCAGCGAGATCCGGTCGAGGCCCTCCACCACCGTCACGTCGGCGAGCCGTCCGGCCAGTCCGGCCGCCACGGTGACCTGGTGCGGCATCGTGCCGCTGTACCAGTCCTCGTGCAGCACGTCCGCGAGCGGGCCGATGACGGCGACGCGCGGCGCGCGGGCCTCGTGCAACGGCAGCAGCCCGTCGTTCTTCAGCAGCACCACCGACTCCGTGGCGGCCCGGGTGGCGAGCACGCGGTGTCCGGGGCTGTCGACCACGTCGACGCCGATCCCGGCGTAGGGGTCGAGGTCCGGGTCGAACTCACCGAGGCGGAACCGCAGCAGGAGTTGCCGCCGGACCGCGCGGTCGACGTCGTCCTCGTCGATCAGGCCGCGGTCGAGCGCCTCGCGCAGCCTGCCGACCGGGGTGGCGCTGTCCGTGCCGTGGTCGGTGAAGCTGTCGATGCCGGCCTTGAGCGCGGCGGCGTGCGCCTCGGCGTGGTCGTCGAAGTAGTGCTCCGGGTCGACCAGGTTGGACGGCGCCTCGGCGTCGCTGACCACGAACAGCTCGTGGCCGGTGGGTTCGGCCCAGCGGCGCAGCTCGGACCCGATGAGCGGGCTGACGTGGCACGGGCGGCCGTTGACCAGGTTGTAGGCCGCCATCACGCCGGTCGCCGCGCCGGAGGCCACCACGGGGCGGAACGCGGCCAGGTCGTACTCGTGCAGCACCCGCGGCCGGACCCCGGAGGACGTGGTGCAGCGGTCGTCCTCGTTGTTGTAGGCCAGGAA
>NZ_JBFAAX010001519.1:0-1019 GCF_040639995.1 Actinosynnema sp. NPDC023658
CCGCGCGTCGGTCGGAACGCCGTCGCGCGGTCGGGCCGCCTCCTCGACCGCGGGCCGGGCCCGCTCGGGGGCGCCGCGTCGCTCAAGGACGACCCCCGGGTCGTCCAGTTGCGGCAGCTCGCGGAGTGGCTGTCCCGGCACCGGGCCGAGTGCCTGGCCGCCGTGGACGGTTGGATGGTGCGGTCGCTGCCGGTGCCCACCGCCCTGGTGGTCGAGGTCTGGGCGGACGCCGCCTGGGCCGACGCGCTGCGCGACCTCGTCGTCACGGCCGACGACGGCACCGGCGCGGAGACCGGGTTCCTGCGCGACGCCGACCCTGAGCGCGGATTGGGCCTGGTCACGCTCGACGGCGACACGCGCCGGGTGCGGCCCGAGGTGGTGCGCGTCCCGCACCCGGTGCTGCTGGACGACCTGGAGGAGCTGCGCGAGTTCGGCGCCGAGCTGGGCGTCGAGCAGCAGGTGCAGCAGCTGTTCCGGCAGACGTTCGCCCGGTCGTCGCAGCCGGCGGGCAAGACGTCGGTGGACGACTACTCCGGCGGCCGGTTCGAGCAGCTCAACCACGCGCTGGGCCGCTGCCGCACGCTCGGCTACCCGGTGCGCGGCGGTGACGCGGTGTACTCGGCGTTCGAGGACGGCCGGGTCGTGGAGGCCCGCTACTGGCTCGGCTCGGACTACCCCGAGGGCGAGACGTGGACCGGTGAGCTGCGGTGGGCGCTGGAGGACGGCACCGCGCTGGCGCTGACCGACGTCGGACCGGTCGCGTGGTCCGAGGGCCTGCGCATGGCGGCGGCGATCCACGCCGGTCGCGTCGTCGAGGAAGCGGTGGTGGCCCCGTGAACGCCCTGATCTCCGCGGGTGCGGTGCTGCCCGGCGTCACCGAGCCCGGCGACGACCGCGACACGATCACCGCCCGCCACTACACCCACCCCGGGCTGGACGGTCGCGTGGTGGTGCGGCTGGTGCCCGCCGTGCTCGGCCGCGCCGAAGACCTGACCTGCGACTACCTCGGGTTCACCGCG
>NZ_JBFAAX010001520.1:0-1018 GCF_040639995.1 Actinosynnema sp. NPDC023658
TGGGACCGACGCCCTCGAACTGGGTGATGAACTTCCACACCTCGGCGGAGGTCCAGGTCCGCCAGCCGTCGCACGTGCACCCGTCGATCGGGCCGGGGGTGTGACCGCCGTCGAACGCGGCCCACACGACCGGGAACCCGGTCCGGCAGCCGGAGTAGGCGGTGACGACGTGGGTCAGGCTGCCCGCGCGCGGCTCCGGCGGGTTCTGGGCGGTGCAGCCGTTGTTGCGCACGAACGTGTCGCGCATCGACCGGCCCTGGGAGATGTTGAGCACCGAGTCACCGATGCCGTGCACGCCCATGTAGGCGATCGGCTGCGTGCCGCCGTTGCACCCGCTGAGCAGACCGCCCGAGTACACGACCACCGCGCGGAACACGGTGGCGCGGGCGCAGGCGACCGCGTACGACATGGCGCCGCCGTAGCTGAAGCCGCCGGCGAAGCGCTGCGTGGTGTCGATGCACAGGGCCGAGTCGAGCTGCTTGAGCAGGTCGTCGACGAAGGTCAGGTCCTGACCGCCGGAGTTCGCCCAACCGTTGTTGAAGCCCTGGGGCGCGACGAAGATCGTGTTGTTGTTCGCGGCGTCCGCGAGCTTCCGCAGCCCGTAGTACGACCAGTTGTAGCCGTCGGTGCCGCCCGAGTCGACGTCGTTGGCGGTGCCGCCGAGCCAGTGGAAGCCCACGAACAACCGGTACGCGTGGTCGCGGTTGTAGTTGGTGGGCAGCCGCAGGATGTAGTTGCGGGTCTGGCCGCTGCTGGTCAGCGTGTGCGCGCCGCTGGTCAGGGTCGGGGCCTTGCCGCACCCCGCGGTCGCGGCGGTCGCGCTCACCTGGCCGGGTGTCGTGCCGCCGAACGCCACACCACCCGCTCCCAGCAGGAGCAGGAGTCCGGCGGCGGTGAACGCGAGCAGGGACCTGCGCCGGGACGCGGCGCGGCCCGTGTGCTGGTGGAACATCGTCGTCCCTTCGGTGGTCGGGCGCCGCGCCCCGGGGGGCCCGGGGGGGCGGGGGGGGGGGGGGGG
>NZ_JBFAAX010001521.1:0-1018 GCF_040639995.1 Actinosynnema sp. NPDC023658
GACGCGCCGGCGCACCGCGCGCCCACCACCACGGCGTCGTACATGCCCGCCCTCCTCGGCTGCGCGCACCAGGGCTGTCCGGCGCTGCGGTGACAAATGACGGATAAAGCGACGGGAAACAGGCCGGGATACTTCCCGGAATATCGCTTATCGGTCGCAACGTAACTCATCGTCCGACGGAGCGCAACGGCCTGGAATACCTTGCGCAGTCACCGGAAAAGGCCCGTAGTTCGTTGTCTTGACAACCCCTGGGGTGGCTGCTGTAGTGGCCTTGAGAGAGCGGCAAGCACTGGGGGTGGGAGATGCCGCAGGGTTCGTCGCAGTAGTCGTGCTGATTAGGCCGACCGGGTGTTGGACACCCTGTTCGGCCGTGTACGTAAATGCGGGTGGTGGCGCACGGGAAATCTTCCGGTGCGCCGGTCGAGTACCTCAACGCACGATGACGCCGCGTCCCCGGCCCCGTCCGAGCCGGGCGCGTCCGCGCATGCCCGTGAACGGATGGGAATGACGATGGCTGACAGTGTCGCGCAAGCCAGGCGGGAGCTCCTGCGCCGGATGCTCTCCTCCGGGACGCGCTCCTCCGGGGGGCGCGAGCCGGTGCGGACTACCGAACGACCCGTGCGCGTCCCGACGTCGGCCGCGCAGAACCGGTTGTGGTTCCTGGACCAGCTCAACGGGCCCAACGCCGCCTACAACGTGCCGTTCGTGCTGCGCCTGCGCGGAGCCCTCGGTGAGGCCGCCCTGTGGGGCGCGCTCGACGACCTGGTGGCGCGGCACGAGGTGCTGCGCACGACGTTCGAGGTCGTGGACGACGAGGTGTACCAGGTGATCGGGGAGCCGCGGCCGTTGCCGCACGAGGTGCTGGACCTGCGCGCCCTGCCCGCCGCCGAGCGCGACCCCGCGGTGGACGACGCGGTCCGGTCGGCCGCCGCCCGCCCGTTCCGGTTGGACGGCGAGCCGCTGCTGCGGGCGTCGCTGCTGCGCGTGGCCGACGACGACCACCACCTCGTGCTGAACC
>NZ_JBFAAX010001522.1:0-1017 GCF_040639995.1 Actinosynnema sp. NPDC023658
GCCGCTGTCCCGGACCGGGCCCGTGCCGGGCGGCCAGCGCGTCGGCCACCGCACCGGTCGCGAACGCGTAGACCGCCTTGTGCAGCACGTCCACCGCCAGCTCGGACCGGGGCCAGGTCTGCGGCGGGGCGCCGACCCCGGTGGCGTTCTCCAGGATCTGGTCGTTGCTCAGCCGCACGACGGTGAACATCGCGGAGGCGACCGGCCCGCGGACACCCGCGTTGGCCATGAGCGAGCGCACGACGCCCAGCAGGGCGGCTTGCCCGAAGTGCATCGTGAGGTTCAGCGCGCGGGACCGGACCGACCGCTCCGACAGGCCCGCCAGCCGGGCCAGGACCGCGGCGGGCACGTGCGAGTCGGGTCGGCCGGTCAGCCGCTGTTCGACCTTCTCCGCGACCGTCATGACCGCCGCCCCGGCCATCCCGGCGATCAGTCCCTGGCGCAGCGAGCGTGTCAGCATGAGCGCGGAGTACCCGGCGACCCGCGGTTCATGTCGGTCGGCCGGCTGTTCTCGAATTCACGGTCACCCGGCGGCGCAATAGCGCAATGTGCGAGATGTCGACCGCCCGGTGGAACCGTTAGGCTTGAATTCATACCCCTGTAGGGTATGGAACCGGAGGATCAGAGTCGCATGTCCGAGAGTTATGAGGCACCCGCCGCGACCTCCGACGAGGTGCAGCCGGTCGGTCTTGAATTCGTGGTCAAAGGCATGACCTGCGAGGGGTGTGCCGCCACGGTGACCAACGCGGTCCGGAGGGTTTCCGGGGTCACCAGGGTCAAGCTCGACCTGGACGCCGGCACGCTGCGCGTCCTGGGCTCGACCGACGAGGCCGCCATCACCGGGGCGGTCAAGGACGCCGGGTACGTGCTCGTCCGCGCCTGATGTCCCGGTGGGTGTCGCCCCGACCGCGGCCGAGCGGGGCGACACCGGTCGGTTTTGCGCCGGTCGGTACTACACCGACAGCGACGGCACGAGCGGACGGCCCGTCGACTCGGTGGCGAAGGCCCGCCACGCCG
>NZ_JBFAAX010001523.1:0-1016 GCF_040639995.1 Actinosynnema sp. NPDC023658
GCTCTCGCCCGGCGCGGCGCAGGAGGACCCGACCATCAGCCGCGTGGCCGATGACCTCGCGGACCAGCTGCGCGTGTGCCGGGCGTGGGTGCGCGACTGCGGCGACCTGGAGGGAATGCGCAATCGACAGGGCGTCTTCGCGGCGGAACACGGCGCGTCCTTCGTCCACGTCGAGATGAACCGCACCACCAGGGACTCCCCCGACCGCTGGGAACCGGTCTCCCGCGCCTTGGGAAAGGCATTGGGCGACTGAGTCCGGCGCAATTCATGAGGCTTTCTCACTATCTTGGAAGGTTTGCGCAGTGGGCACAATCGGCACGTTGAGACAACGGTGGCCTTGGGTCGCCATTCCCCTGGTCCTGGTGCTGGCGGTGGGGGCGGTGGTCTACGCGGTCAGCGGCGCCGACTGCGACGGCTGCGTGCGCCGGGCCGCCGGCGGTGGCATCGCGGTGCGGCTCGAGGTCCTCGACGAGTCCGGGAAACCGCTGGAGGGCGCCACCGTCGTGGTGCACTCGCCACTGGGCAGCCCGGTCACGCTGACCACCGACGACGACGGCGCGGTCGACGCGCCGGAACTGCCCGGGCCGGCCATGGCGGTGGTGACCGCGGAAGGACACCTCCCCGAGCCCGTCCCGCTGGGGCGGTCGGACTCCGGCAAGCAGGTCGAGGTGAAGCTGTTCGCCCGCAGGGGCAACAGGTTCGCGGTCCACTCGGCGGGCGACGTGATGTTCGGCAGGCGCTACGCGACGCCCGACGAGCAGGAGTCCAGCGGACGCTCGCGGCCCCTGATCCCCACCGACGACGCCGCGTCCGGCGCGCAGGACGTGGTGTCCGCCATCGCCCCCGCGTTCGCCGCCGCCGACTTCCGCACCGTCAACGTGGAGACGGTCATCAGCGACAAGCCGACGGGGGCCGCCTACCCCGGCAAGCGCTACATCCTCCAGTCCGCCGAGCCGACCGTGGCGGGTCTGCGCGCGCTGTCCGCGGACCTCGCGGTGCTGGCCAACAACCACTCC
>NZ_JBFAAX010001524.1:0-1016 GCF_040639995.1 Actinosynnema sp. NPDC023658
GTCGCCGGTCTCGGCCTGGGTGGTCGAAGCGCGCGAGGACGCCGAGATCGCCGCCGGCACCCGGACCGCCCTGCGTGGAGTTGCAGTGTTGTAGAGTTGAAAAAGTCTTCAACTCCACCACCGCGAGGTCGCCGTGCCCCTCCCGCTGCACCAGGCCAAGGCCGAGTTCTTCCGCATGCTCGGGCACCCCGTGCGGATCAGGGTGCTCGAACTGCTCCAGGACGGCCCGAAGCCGGTGCGCGACCTGCTGGCCGACATCGGCATCGAGGCGTCCAGCCTGTCGGCGCAGCTGGCGGTGCTGCGCCGGTCGGGGATCGTCACGGCGACCCGGGACGGCACGACCGTCGTGTACGCGTTGACCAGCGGAGACGTGGCGGAGCTGCTGCGCGTCGCGCGGCAGGTGCTCACCGGTCTGCTGGCCGGGCAGAACGAACTGCTGGCGTTGTTGCGGGAGGAGGAAGGCGCATGACGTTCCTGCCCGCGAAGGCGGACTGGGCCGGGGCCACCCGACGCGACCTGCTCGCCGGGGTGACGGTCGCGGAGGTGGCGCTGCCGCTCGCCCTGGGGTTCGGCGTCGCCTCCGGGCTCGGCGCGGCGTCCGGCCTGGTCACGGCCATCGTGGCGGGTGCCCTGGCGGCCGTGTTCGGCGGTTCGAGCCTCCAGGTGTCCGGTCCCACCGGCGCGATGACCGTGGTGCTGGTGCCCATCGTAACCCGCTACGGCGTGGACGGCGTGCTGACCGTGGGCCTGCTGGCGGGTGTCCTGCTGGTGCTGCTCGCGGTCGCCAAGGCCGGTCGGTACATGCGTTACGTGCCCGTGCCGGTGGTGGAGGGCTTCACCATCGGCATCGCGGCCGTCATCGCGTTGCAGCAGGTGCCCGCCGCGCTGGGCGTGCGCGCAGCCGGCGAGGGCAGCGTGGTCCTGACCGCCGTCGCCGCTCTCGGGGACTTCGCCGCCGCGCCTCGGTGGGACGCCGTCGCCCTCGCCGCGGGCGTGGCGCTGGTGATGCTGGTCGG
>NZ_JBFAAX010001525.1:0-1012 GCF_040639995.1 Actinosynnema sp. NPDC023658
CTGGTTGCTCCTACGTCGACGCGCGCAGTGTGGTGAGGTAAGCGGCGAAGTCTGCGACCCGGGAGTGGTCGAACACCGCCCGCTGGGGCACGGCCACGCCCAACCGGGCCGTCACCTGGGCCACCACGTGCGGGGCGAGCAGGGAGTAGCCGCCGACTTCGAAGAAGTCGTCGTCCACACCGACCTCGGCGCATCCGATGGCCTCCTGCCAGATGCGGGCCAGCTCCCGCTCCAGTTCACCGCCGGGCGAGCCGCCGGGCGGGCCGCCGGGGTGCGCCGGCACGGGCACGGGCAGCGCTGCCCGGTCCACCTTGCCGGTCGACGTGCGGGGCAGGTCGTCGAGCAGCACGTAGTGGGCGGGCACCATGACCGGCGGCAGCACGCGCACCGCGTGGCGGCGCAACGCGGGCACATCCGGCCGGCGGTCGGGCCGCGCGGCGACGTAGGCCACGATCTCCGGCGCGACCTGATCGGCGCCGTGCAGCCGCACCGCCACCTCCGCGACGTCCGGCGCGGTCGACAGGGCCGCCTCGATGTCGCCCAGCCGGATCCGCACGCCGCGGATCTTCACCTCGTCGTCCAGCCGGCCGACGAACACCAACTCCCCCGCCTCGTCGTACCGTCCGAGGTCGCCAGTGCGGTACACCCGGATCTCGGGATCACCGTCCGGGTCGGCCAGGAAGCGTTGTGCCGTCTCGTGTTCCCGCCCCAGGTAGCCGTGCGCGAGGTAGCGGGAGCGGACCAGGATCTCACCGACTCCGGTGCCGTCCAGCAGGATCTCGCGACCGGCAATGGGCCGCCCGATCGGCACCACCTCGCCGGTGAACCCGACCGGCACGCGGTACCAGGTGGCCAGGGTGCACTCGGTGGGTCCGTAGAAGTTGCGGATCGCGGCGTTGGGCAGGTGCCGGGCCGCGGCCGTGAGCAGGTCGGGTGGCAGCACCTCCCCGAACAGGCTCAGCGAGCCGACCTCGGGCAGCGGCCGGTCGGGACGGGCGGTGAACAGCGCGCG
>NZ_JBFAAX010001526.1:0-1012 GCF_040639995.1 Actinosynnema sp. NPDC023658
CACCGCGTCATAGCCGACAACGACCACGGCCACGTCATCGGCGTCGCCTCCGGCACCGGCGCACCGCACGCCGTGCACTGGGCCCGCGGCAGCGCCGGCGTCGACCTCGGTCCGGGCATCCCGTCCGCCCTCAACCAGGTCGGTCAGGTGGTGGTCCAGGAGGCCGTCAACGGCGCGGGCCCCTACGTCCAGCGGCCGCGGATCTGGCAGGCCGGCAAGGTCACCGACATCACGCCGAGCGGTTCCGGCTGGGTCGTCGCCGCCGCGATCAACAACAACGGCGTGGTGCCGATGACCTACTCCACGTCCCCGTCCGGGTACCACCAGGAACGCGCGGTGGTCTGGAAGGACGGCAGGCACGTGTCGCTGCCGTTGTCCGGGCCGCACCTGTGGCTGAGCGCGATCAACGACGCCGGGGTGGTCGCGGGCGCCAAGCTGCCCATGTTCGGCAGCGGCGCGTACGCGTTCCGCTGCGTGACCACCTCGACCTGCGAGCCGCTGGCCGCGGTGCCGGGCTCGGGCGTGTACGACATCAAGGCGATCAACGAGGCCGGGGTGGTGGTCGGCAACGAGGACACGCAGGCGCTGCGCTGGGACGGCACGTCCGTGACGGTGCTGAGCACGTCCGGCGGGGTGGCGAACGGCACGCAGGCGCTCAACGAGCGCGGTGACGTCGTCGGCTGGAGCACGGACGCGGGCGGCACCTCCAGGGCGACGCTGTGGCCGGCCGGCGGGAAGCCGGTGGACCTGGGGGTGCCCGGTCCGTCCGAGGCGTCGGCGGTGAACGAGCGCGGTGACGTGGTCGGCTGGACGTCGGCGGACAACCCCGACGCGCCCCGCGCGTTCCTGTGGCGCGACGGGAAGGTCACCTACCTGGGCTCGCTCGGCGGCGCGCACAGCCTGCCGGTGGCGTTGAACGACCGGGGCACGATCGTCGGCGAGAGCACCACCGCGGACGGCACGCTCAAGGCCGTGAAGTGGACCCTGGTCACCACCACTCCCACGCGCTGAC
>NZ_JBFAAX010001527.1:0-1011 GCF_040639995.1 Actinosynnema sp. NPDC023658
GCCCGTGACCATTTCGGCAGGTCCGCGTGCGGGACTCCGCCGCTTGCCGTCGACCTACCTGCCGGACAGGCGCCACGTCTGGTTGAGCGGCGTGCCCTGGCTCACCGGGTTGCAGGTCCACTGGTGGACCACCGCGCCCGGAGCGGTGGAGACGCCGTTGACGTCGACGCACTTGCCGCTGTGCCGGGTGACGACCTGGTAGTCGTGCGGGTCGTTGCCGGAGTAGGTCACCTTCCTCAGGGTGAACTGCTGGTTGGTGCCGCCGTTGCAGGTCCACTGGATGACCGCCGCGCCGTCCGCCGTGGACGCGCCGTTGACGTCCAGGCACTTGCCCGACTGCTGGTTGACGATCGTGTAGGTGTCGGCGATCCCGGCCGTCGGGGTGAAGTTCCACCGCTGCTCGTCACCCGTGCCGCAGGAGAGCTGCTGCTGCTGGGTGCCGTCGGCGGTGCTGCGGTTGGGGTTGGTCAGGCACTGCTGCGAGTGCTGGGCGACCGCGGTGGACTGGAAGGTGCCGTCACCGGTGCCCGTGGGGGGCAGGACCGTGATGGTGAACGAGTCGTCGACGTTGGAGTGCGGCAGGTTCACCGTGGCGGCGTTGGAGGACAGCGTCACGATCGAGTTGGACACCGTCACCGGTCCCTGGACCGCGCCACCGCCGTTGTACGGGATGCGCTCGACCAGCACCCGCACCTGGTTGTTCGCCACGATGCCCTCGGTGGCGTCCAGGCGTTGCAGCCGGACGGCGATGTTGCCCGTCGTGCGGCCACCGCCGACCAGGACCTTGGCCTCGCCGGGCGCCTTGGTCGCGAACGCGTCGTAGGACTGGCTGGGCGTGACCGCGGCGATCCGCCCGGTCTGCGAGCCGTAGAAGCGGTAGACCCACCACTCGCCCTTCGGCTGGTGCCGGCCCGACGAGTCGCGGACGAGCAGGTTGCCCAGGTCGTTGTGCAGGTTGCCGCCGCCCGCCCAGTTGGCGCGCAGACCGTCCGCGCCCGCCCGCTCCAGCCT
>NZ_JBFAAX010001528.1:0-1010 GCF_040639995.1 Actinosynnema sp. NPDC023658
GCCGTCGTCGCGTCCACCGGCGGCGATGGGTAGTCGTACTCATGCGGCGGCGCCCGGTCGTCGGGGAGACTGGCCCGGTGACCGACGTCGAGCGGCGGAACAGGAGACGACCCGGGGTGGCGTTCGCGGGCTTCGTGCCGCCGTCCGCGTTGCTGCTGGGGGTGATGATCGCCTACCGGACCGGGTTGTTCGCCGACCTCGGCTGGCGCGGCGGCGAGTACGCGTACGCGTTCATCGGTGTGGCGGTCGGCTCCGTCGTCCTGGGCCTGGTGCTCAAGTTCTTCCGGCCGCCGTGGAACTCGGTGGGCACCGGCATGATCCTCGGCGGCACACTCGGCTTCGTGGCCGTCGTCGTGATCATCGCGGTGGTCCTCGTGGCCCTCGCGCGGTGGTCGACGGCCTAGACCACCCCGGCACCGCCGCGCGGAGATCGCACGAACGAAGAAGACTTCCGCCCGCGTGATCGGCATGCTCGGCGTGTCCGTGGGCCCGAGGCCCGGCCGTGCCGTCCGACGGGAGCGCCAGTGGCAGAGGACGTGGCCTCGGGGGTGATCGGGCCACAGCCGCCGACCGGCGACCCCGCGGCCGCCGAACGCGTCTCCACCGCACAGCGGTGGGTGCTGGTGCTGGCCTCCGTCGGTTCCTTCATGGTGGTGCTCGACCTGCTGGTCGTCGCCACCGCGCTCACCGCCATCCAGCGCGACCTGGGCGCTTCCATGGCGGACCTGGAGTGGACCGTCAACGCGTACACGGTGAGCTTCGCGGTCCTGCTGATGACCAGCGCGTCCCTCGGTGACCGCTTCGGCCGCCGACGGCTGTTCGCCGGTGGGCTGGCGCTGTTCTCGCTCGCCTCGGTCGCCTGCGCGCTGGCGCCGTCCGTCGGGGCGCTGATCGCCGCGCGCACCGTCCAGGGCGTCGGCGCGGCCATCGTCATGCCCCTGGCGCTGGGCCTGCTGAACGCCACCTTCCCGCCGCGACGCCGCGGCTGGGCGCTCGGCGTCTACGGCGGC
>NZ_JBFAAX010001529.1:0-1010 GCF_040639995.1 Actinosynnema sp. NPDC023658
GGAGATCAACACTCCCCGCCACTTTTAACGTATAGCACAGTGGGGGTCTTGTGGCAAGACCCCGGTGATGCCGCAGAATCTCCCACCGCGGTCAAGGCTGACAGGTGACATGAGCGGGAGACGCCCGACAGGGCGAACGGGGGAAACACGAACGGATGGGTAGCTACGTGCTCGGTCTCGGTGAGATCGACCAGGCTCAAGCCGCCGTCGTCGGTGGCAAGGGCGCGAACCTGGGAGAGCTTTCCCGGATCGACGACGTCCGCGTGCCGGCCGGGTTCTGCGTGACGACGGACGCCTTCCGACGGATCACGGAGGACACGCCGTCGATCGGGGAGCAGGTGGATCGGCTGTCGCGCCTGGACCCGGACGACCGGGACGCGCTTCGCGCGCACAGCGCGGAGATCCGACACGCCATCGAAGGAATCGCCGTCCCCGACGACGTGGCGGCGGAGATCACCGAAGCGCTCGCCCGGCTCGGCGAGCAGGACCCCTGGGCGGTCCGGTCCAGCGCGACGGCGGAGGACCTGCCGGGGGCGTCCTTCGCGGGCCAGCAGGACACGTACCTCAACGTCGTGGGACCGGCGGAGGTCCTCCGGCACGTCAGCCGGTGCTGGGCCTCGCTGTTCACCGAGCGGGCCGTGGCCTACCGGCTGCGCAACGGCTTCGACCACCGGGAGGTCCGGATGGCGGTGGTCGTGCAGCGGATGGTCTTCCCGCACGCGGCCGGCGTGCTGTTCACGGCCGACCCCGTCACGTCCAACCGGAAGGTCGCCACCGTGGAGGCCGTGCCCGGCCTCGGTGAGGCCCTGGTCTCCGGCCTGGTCAACGCGGACTCCTACCAGGTGCGGGACGACGAGGTCATCGCCAAGGCCGTCGCCACCAAGGAATTCGCCCTCCACGCCTCGCCCGCCGGCGGCACGCGGGAGCAGCCCGTCGAGCCCGCGCGGCAGCAGGAGCCGGTGCTGACGGACGCGCAGGTCGTGCGGCTGGTCCGGCTCGGCCGGCGGATC
>NZ_JBFAAX010001530.1:0-1009 GCF_040639995.1 Actinosynnema sp. NPDC023658
CGGCACCGTGGTCGACGGGCTGGGCCTGGGCGCGACCGTCGTGCAGCCCAAGGTCCTGCCCGCCACCGACCTCACCGCCTGCCTCACCCCGCAGGGCCTCACCAGCGTCAGCGGCACCACCTCCTTCACCGCCGTGCTGTAACCCCGTCAACACCACGCCGGCACGTGCCGGACAGGCTCGTGCGCTCGCTCACCGGGGCGGGCTGCCGGGTCGGCCTCCGATCCGGCCTGCACCCGCACCGCAAACCCAGGAGGGTTGCCGGCATGAACCCAGACGTGTCCCGATCCCGCTTCCGACGCCTTGCCGCCGTCGTGTGCGGTGCTGCGCTGCTCGCCGTCTCCTCGGTGGTCGCACCGACCGGCGTCGCAGCCGCGGACGACGCGCCCGCCACCGGCATCGTCGTGTGCACGACGAACTCGACCTGGACCTACTCGCCGGGTGTCGTGCTGTTGCCGAGGCCGATCACCACCCGGGTCGACGACCGGTACACCTCCTGCCTGTCGCCGGCCAGCGGCGTCACCGGGGGTTCGAGCAGCTTCACCGTCGAGCGTGACGCGGGCTGCCTCGAACCGGTCGCTGCCGTCCCCGAGACGCGCGTGATCACCTGGGACGACGGCCGGACCAGCACGTTCAGCTACACCGTCACCGTCAGCTCCCTCCCCGGGCTCGACGTGGTCACCAAGACCGGGACCATCACGGCGGGCGCGTTCGCGGGTCACGTCGCGCAGGCGACCCAGGCCGCGCCGACCCTCGACCTCCTGCAGTGCCTGGGGCAGGGCGTCCAGCGGCAGACCGCGCTGGGCACCTTCGCGATCCTGTGACCACCCGCGGCCCCGCGGGCCGGGTGGAGATCGCGGGTGTCGCGGCGGACGCGGCGACCCTGCTCCGCGAACTCGCGCCCGACCTGTGGTGGTACGACCGCTCCCCGTTCCTGAGCGCCTCCGCCCGCCCCGCGCTGCCGTGGCTGCGGTACGAGCGCCGCGACCACCGCGCGGAAGCCGCAGGCGG
>NZ_JBFAAX010001531.1:0-1006 GCF_040639995.1 Actinosynnema sp. NPDC023658
GCCGTGCCGGATCAGCGGCGCGTCCGGGGGGGCCCCGGGGGGACCCCCGGGGGGGGCCGTCCCCCCCCCCCCGGCCCCGGTGGTGGTGGGCGGGGCGGGGGGGCCCGCCCCCCCCCCGCCCCCCCCCGCCCGTCAGGGCCGCTGCCCCGGCTGGTCCACCACGGCCTGCTCGACCATCGCGTCGAAGTTCGTGCCGAGCAGCTCGTAGGTGGTCGCGTCGAACACGATCACCACCGGCTCGGCGTCGGGCAACGAGCCCGCCGGCGTCGGCCAGGTGATGCCGATCCCCGAACGACCCGCGCCGTCCTCCGCGTCCGGCACCACGCTGAGCCCTGGCACGCGCGCCGCCGCCTCGTACAGCGCGGCCCTGGTCCGCTGCGGCAGGTAGGCCTCCCGGATCAGCGCCAGCACGTCCTTGCCGCGCGCGTTGACGCTGCCCGGCTCACCGCTCGCGTTCGCGTCGAGGTAGGCCAGCATCCCGTCCACGTCGGTCGGCAGGTCCGACCGGTACGCGGGCTTCGGCTCGCACGGCTCGGTACCCAGCACCTGCCCCGGCACCTTGAACACGTCCCGCTGCCCGTTCTCGCACCCCGGCAGCGGCATGGCCCCGCCGTGGTCGCGCAGCAGGCCGTCCCGGGTGCCGTCGACCGACAGCCAGATCTCCCGGTCGGGTCCGTCGCCACCGTGGCTGCGGGTGTAGACGAACTGGTCCGGCCGGGGAGGGGCGGACGGGTCGGCACGGGCCGCCTCGGCGGCGAAGCCGAGCACCCGCACCGCGTCCAGGACCGGCCTGACCTCGGCCGACGCGGACGTGGACGAAGCCGTGGACGTGGACGACGGCACCGTGGCCCCGGCCTGACCGCCGGAGGGCGGCTGACCCGACGGGAGCAGGGTGATCGTCGCCGCGACGGCCGCCGCCAGGCCGATCACGGACGTCCCGACCAGCGCGAACCTCGACCGCCGCTTGCGCAGCCGCACCGGCCCCCGCTCGGCCACCCCCGCCAGG
>NZ_JBFAAX010001532.1:0-1004 GCF_040639995.1 Actinosynnema sp. NPDC023658
GCGGCCACGGCATCGGCCGCGCCAAGCACGAGGCGCCAGGCGTGCGCAACGAGGGCCGGCCCGGTCGCGGCCTCACGCTGCGCGCGGGCATGACCATCGCCATCGAACCGATGTTCCACGCCGGCGGTCGCGACGAGTACCGCACCGCCGAGGACGGCTGGGCCCTGCACACCGTCGACGGCAGCCGCGCCGCCCACGTCGAGCACACCGTCGCCGTCACCGAGGACGGGCCGCGCGTCCTCACAGCCCCCCGGCTGCCCGCAGCACCGCGCCGGACGTGAACGACGCCGCCTCCCCCAGCAGCCAGGCGACCGCCTCCGCGATCTCCTCCGGTTCGCCGGGCCGGCCCAGCGGGATGCTCGACGCCACCCGGTCGGGCCGGTCCGGCACCCCGGACAGCTCGTGGATCGCGGTGCGGACCGTCCCGGCGGCCACCGCGTTCACCCGGATCCCGCGCGGGCCCAGCTCCTTGGCCAACCCCACGGTCATCGCGTCCACCGCGGCCTTGCTCGCCGCGTAGTGCACGTACTCGCCCGGCGAGCCCAGTGTCGCCGCGGCCGAGGACACCGACACGATCGAGCCGCCCGCCACCAGGTCCCGCGCCGCCCGCCGCGCGCACAGCAGCGCGCCGACCACGTTGACCTCCACCACCCGGCGCAGGTCCTCGACCCGCGCGTCCGCCAGCGGGCCCACCGGGCTGGTGATCCCGGCGTTGATCACCACCCCGGTCACCTGCCCGAGGTCGGCGGCGGCGTCGAACAGGGCGTCCACGTCGGCTTCGTCGGACACCTCCGCCCGCACCGCGATCCCGCCCACCTCCCGCGCCAGCGCCCGCGCGGGCTCCGCCGCGGCCCGGTAGCCGATCACCACCCGGTGCCCGTCGGCCGCCACCCGCCGCACCACCGCCGCGCCGATGCCCCGACCACCGCCGGTCACCACGACCAAGCCGGCCACGCCGCCACCTCCCCGTCCAGCACGTCCCGTCCGGGCACCAGCATGCCCGC
>NZ_JBFAAX010001533.1:0-1000 GCF_040639995.1 Actinosynnema sp. NPDC023658
TCCGTGAGCTGGAGGAGGAACGCGACATCCTGCGCAAGGCGGCCCGGTATTTCGCAGGGGAGACGCGCTGGTGAACCGCTTCGGGTTCGTCTCCGAAAACCGACGCCAGTACGGCGTGAAGCGGTTGTGCCAGGTCATCGGGCTGGCCCGGTCCAGCTACTACCACTGGAAGGCCACCGCGCCCGGGCGGGCCGCCCGTGCGGCCGACGACGCATGCCTGGCCGCCCGTATCCGGGTGATCCATCGTGAGTCGGCTGGCACCTACGGTGTCCCGCGGATCACCGCTGAACTGCACGACACCGGGCAGGTGGTCAACCACAAGCGCGTCGCCCGGGTGATGCGCGGCATCGGCCTGGCCGGGCTGCGACTGCGCCGCCGACACCGCACCACCCTCGCCGACCCCACCGCGGTCAAGACCCCCGACCTGCTCGGACGCGACTTCACCGCCCGGGAGCCCAATACCCGCTACGTCGGCGACATCACCTACCTGCCCATCGCCGACGGCACGTTCCTCTACCTCGCGACCGTCATGGACCTGTGCTCGCGGCGCCTGGTCGGCTGGGCCGTGGCCGACCACATGCGCGTCGACCTGGTCCTCGACGCACTGCACGCGGCCGAACGCACCCGGAGCAGCCTGGCCGGGGCGATCTTCCACAGCGACCACGGAGCCCAATACGGAGCCAAATCCTTCGCCGACGCCTGCCGCGAAGCCGGGGTCACCAGGTCCATGGGCGCGGTGGGCAGCTCCGCGGACAACGCCGCCGCCGAAAGCCTCAACGCCTCCTTCAAACGCGAAACCCTTCAAGGCGCGCCGAACTGGAGCAGCGCAAGGGAAGCACGCCTGGCGGTGTTCGGCTGGGCACACCGCTACAACACCCGACGCCGCCACTCCCACCTCGGCCAGACATCCCCAATCGACTACGAGAACAGCCTCACTTCGACACCGGCTACGCTGACCCACGCCGCATAACCCCGTGTCCAACATCCAGGGTGAAGTCCC